>CALKVD010000151.1 GCA_937996615.1 uncultured Rickettsiales bacterium
GCTGGCACAGAAGCAAATTATAGAAGCTATTCGTTTTTTATCTCATCCAATTAATGATCAGCCAAAAGGTTTGGACTCGATTGATATTTGTCAACTTGATTATGGTAGCATCAGTGGCGATATAGATAAGTTATACCAGGAATTGTTCACCCCCAATATGTTTGGGGAGACGCGAATTGTTTTAGTTGAAAACTGTTCGCCAAATCCTAATAAAGAATTTCTGGAAATTATAACAAAATTAGCAACAAATAAAGCAAAAAGCCCAGCTTATTTAATTTTAGCGGCTTCAGAAGTGAAAAAAAGCGATAAATTGCGCCAATTATTTGAAAATTCTCAAGAATCATATGCTATTCACTGTTATCGAGAGGATGACAGAGTTTTAACCGCAAGAATCATTCAGTATTTCCGTGATCATAACATAACTTATGATATAGCTGTACCTTCAAAGATTGTTGAATATATCAATCATGATAGTATGATATTACAGCAAGAGTTAGAGAAAATTTCTTTGTATTTGCTTAGCCAAACGCCAAAACATCTTGATTATCAGACGATGATGTTGCTAACTCAAGATGATGGTAATCTGCATTTAACAGATCTTGCTTATTATATTTGTATTATGAATAGAGAATTCATCCAGAAATTATTTTATAAAGCTATATTATCCGGAGTTAATGAAATTATGTTAGTGCGAGTGTTGCAAAAATACATCACCCGCGCTATTCAAGTTTTTTGCCATTCTAAGCGTCAAAAAATAAATTTTGAGCAAGCTTTGACTGAATTGCGTATACCATTTTTTGGTCAGCAACGTAGTGATTTTTTGAAACTGCTACAAACAACCAAACTTGGTACTATGAACAAAATCCTCAATACTTTTCTCGAAGCTGAGATCGCGATTAAGCAAGCTAAGATCGCAAACCTGTTAGCTTTTATTGAGCATAACTGTTGGAATTTTGCTGAATCGGTATAAAAGTGGTTGGTTATTTAGCAAATTCCTCCATGATTGAGATTAAATTAAGTTGGAGTTTGTGTATATAGCGAAAGCCTAAAATCTAAGCTGCGTAATGTCATCATTCCTGAGAATACTAATATAGTAACACCTATATTCTAATGGTTGATACGCAAACTCCAACTTGATTTACTATGATTTACTATATATAACATTATTCTCTGGGATCAAACGCTAAGGGGCAAAACGAAATTAACGCTGCAGTTCACCTTTGTCGTAGAGTGTCAAAGGAAGTCTAATCAAGAACCATAGAATACTGTGGTACATCTTTGATACTCTTGGCATTATAAGCTATTTCTAATATCTCTCCTTTTTCATTTTGGATCTTGAGTTTTATTTTGTCACGATCTTTGTCACTATCGCCATACATCAATCTAAGTGCAAGAAGTTTTTGTCCTGTTCTTAGTCCTAGATTATAAGCAGTTCCATATGGTTCAATTATGGTATATTTTAGGAGACTCTCTTCTTTAAACTGGAGATCTACGCTAGGTAATTTTTTATATTTGAGTTTTGCTAATCCATTCAACATAGTTGGTGGCGGCATCATTAATTTAGCACCACCACTTAAGTAGGTATTAAAATATCTAGTTGATTTTTTAAATTTACTATTACTCTTATAGTTGATTGCTTTGCTTTGTTTTACTAAATCATCGAAAGTATTAATCATGTCTTCTGTTGTGATATTGCATTTGAATTTTTTGCACTTTTTATTTATCATCTGCTGCATCAAATCCTCAAAGTGATATTTTCCATCGGTAAGATTATAAAGCATATAGTCGATATCTAACCCCATTAAAAAACCTCTATATACATCAAATCCTGGACGTCGATCATGATCATATGGCGGGTTAATGATATGTAATAGAGCATAAGGGAATCGATAAGCATCTTGTAAACATGCATTAGCAGTTTTTACCTGCTGTTCTGGTGTTATAAGATTTAATCTTGAACTCAGACGCATCGCTAAAAAGTATGTAAATCCATCATGAAAAATATGATATAATGATCCTGAAGCATTCATCGAGATTCCATTGCTTTGGATAAAAGACCACATAATACTATACGCAATATCTTGATATGTCCAAGTGCCATTATAATCCATAACGCTAGCCTTATGATTTCTTATACTAAACGACTTACCCATTTTTGGTTCGTCAATAAAAAATATATAATTGTTTTTGGTCATCTGTTTTTTATAGCGCTCGCATTTAAAGAAATCACATTGCTGTTGAAAAATCTTTTTGGTATTACTAATGAATTCTTCGCTAAGCTTTTCGTTTCCGACATGAAATATATGAAGTTTTTGGCTATTATTAAATTCAGAAACATCCAATAAGGTTGGTTTTTTTCCTAAGATAAAAAATGAAAGTGTTAGTTCTTGCGCGCTAAATATGGCCTTGCTCCCAAGATCAATGACATCGCCATTACCTGTAATCATCTTAGCAGGTTTGCCAGAAGTATTATAATATTTAAGCACTATGTTTTTTTTGTTACTGAAATAACTCTTAGTGAGGTCAGTCATAGGAATAAAAACTGCACCATTAAAAGTGAAAAAATCTTCTCCGTGTTTGCGTAAAACAGCTGTTGGAGTATCGGCGTGAGGAATACCTTGATAGTCCACTTCATAGGTAAGAGATATTTTAGCATTTGGTTTATAATACAATGTTTTGGTATCTTCTCCGTCATCAAAATGATCTATTCCAGTGATTGTTCGCAATATAAAGTTGATGTTTTTTCCTATATTTAGAGCAGTTTTGCCTGAACTATCACCAACAAATTCAGTATTGATTTCGATTTTGTCTTCTAAAATCTTGAACTGACAAATGATTTGGTCGGAGCTAGTATTTTTAGTTGCAGCAAAACAGCTTGAATAATTGGTCAGCATATATAGGTTTGTTGCCAAAAAAATTAAATAAGCACGCATATGAATTACAAATTATTTGCTTTTTTTCTGATAAATAGGTAAGGCAATAAAAATATTTTGCCTTACCTATTGTTATACTAATTATTAGAATTCCATGCTAACACGTTGCAGCGTCTCTATTATCGCTAAGCCATTGCAGATGAGTTTCTGGCATCCCTTTAAAAGCGTCTAAGTTACGACTTTCATATATAACAGCGACCAATTCTTTGTTATCAGGGTTTGTAATCCATTGCCTTTCCTGTTGCGACATACCATAAAATGGTTCAAGATATCCTGAGCCTGTAGAGCTGCTTAGAATTTTACCATCTTTTTTAGTACTTGAAGAATCTTGTACTGAGTTGATATGGTTACCGGTTTTTACACTTTTTATAATCTCGGTATGAACGGAAGATAGATTGTTGAGAATTCCTATACTCATAGTTAATCACCTATAATGAGTTGTTTAATTATGCTGCAAAGCAGCTAGCTCACAATAACAGTATGATAATACCTGTCAAGATGGTTTATTAAAATATTGTTAAAAATCTCTTGCAATAATTGATAATACAATTTATACTTGTGCTCTTAGGTTGTAGCAAGATATATTGGCGCTATTCCTGAGCCTTCCCAATTTTTCATTACGGTGCTATTTTGCTACAAATTGAACCTGAAATTGGCTATATCTCCGTCATGCATTATATATTGTTTGCCTTCCAACCTGAGTTTTCCTTGCTCTTTCGCTTTGGCTAAACCATCATAAGCTGTATAATCATCATAGCTAACAATTTCGGCGCAAATAAACCCTCGTTCAAAGTCGGTATGAATAGTACCAGCTGCCTTGGGGGCAATTGTTCCTCGTTTAATTGTCCAGGCATGAGCCTCTTTTGGGCCGACGGTAAAGAAAGAATCAAGTTTTAGAATATCATAAGCGCAACGGGCAATTTTGCTTAAGCCACTAGCGTCTAAATCAAGGTCATCAAGAAACATTTTGCGTTCTTCTTGATCTGTGATGCAAGCTATTTCAGCTTCTATTTTTGCAGAAATAATTAGCACTGGAATTTCTTGGTCTGCTATTTTTTCGACTTCAGCCGTATATTTATTGCCGGTTTTAACATCAGTCTCTGGGACATTGCACACATAGAAAAATGGTTTGGTAGTGAGAAGTTGCATCGCTTTGACTTCGTCAGAATTATCAGGTGTCACCAAGGTATGGAGATCAATTCCGGAACTGAGGGCCGTCACAAAAGTTTTGCTTAGTTCGAGTTGAGCGAAAGCTTGTTTATCATTTTTAGCACGTTTTTCTAAACCTGGGATTCGTT
>CALKVD010000152.1 GCA_937996615.1 uncultured Rickettsiales bacterium
ATCAACTTTGTTGGTAGGAATTCAGCCCCGCGGTACTTTTTTGGCGGAGCGGCTCAAAATGCTTTTGGAAACGGAATATCAAATCAACGACATCGCGCTGGGCTATCTCGACATTACTTTTTTCAGGGATGATTTCCGCAGGACCGACAAACCGATAGAAGCCAACAAAACACAAATCGATTTCATCGTCGAAGGCAAGCAGGTCATTTTCATCGACGATGTTTTGTATACCGGGCGCAGCATCCGTGCGGCGCTTACGGCTATCCAATCGTTCGGACGACCATCATCGATAGAACTGCTGGTGCTTATCGACAGGCGCTTCAGTAGACATCTGCCCATACAGCCGGATTATCGCGGACGGCAGGTAGACTCGATCAACAACGAGAATGTAAGCGTGAGCTGGCAGGAGCAACATGGCGAAGATGCCGTTTACCTGATTACCAATGAAACGGATCATGAATAATATAAAAATCTAACAATCGAAGAAATGGGTGCATTAAGTGTCAATCATTTATTAGGAATCAAATACCATATAATCAGTTATCTCAATACAAAATCCATTACATAAAATATTGTTAGGAACAAAGCGATAATAACCTAACTCGGCTAATTTATCATAAAGCGCCTTACGCCCAAACACTGCAAATTTAGGTATTAATTGCGCGGTAAATACTTGGTCAATCGCGTTTTTAGATATTCTTTTGTCTTCTATCTTGGAAATTATCTCAGCAATAGTGCTGCTATCAAGGTTTAGCAGAAATAAAAATACGACTTGCTTTTCACGAGCTGTAAGTTTAATCTGGTACTCGAACTTATCAATTACTGCAACGCCTTTAGTATAATATTTGGACAGGATAAACCAGATATTAAACGTTTCCACCACTTTACTGCTACTATAAAGAGCAACAACGTTATTAGTACTTGGGTTTATAATTGGAGCATAAGATAAAATTAAAAAACTAGATTTACCATTTTCCATTAGCCCCATTAGCAAGTATTTTATCAATATACGTTTTTCAATGGCTTTGGTTTGTAACGCTATGACCTCTGGTTTTTTGAGATGTTCCATTACTTCGCTATCACTTGCGCCAATGCGCTTGGAAAATTCAGATTTGTATAAAATCTTATGATCTAAACCAAGTATTCCACCCAAGAGATCTCCAGTTGACTCACTTATTAATTTAAAATAGGTAACATATTGTTCAAGAAAAATTTGATCATCTCTATTTAACATCTTTGCACTCTTACTAGAATATC
>CALKVD010000153.1 GCA_937996615.1 uncultured Rickettsiales bacterium
ATATAAAGATATGGTATCAAAATCTGACCTATTACTGGAATCTTTTTGAGAGAATCGGCGATATAGATACTCAAAGAAGATCCGCCATATAAACCTAGTAGGATCCCCATCAACGTAATCCCGACCTGCACCCCGGAAAGTAGTTTATTTGGTTCATGTAACAACTTCAAGGCTACCTTTGCGCCTGAGTTCTTGCCATATTTGGCCATTTTATGAAGACGGCCTTTATCAGACATCAGAATAGCGATTTCAGCGATAACGAAGGTAGAATTTAATGCTATTATAAACATAATAGCAAATGTTTCATACATTGGGGAGTAGTTAAAGTTATTTTTCTAAAAATTATTTTAGCAAGCTACGAATCAAGTTGCTACATTTTTTATGTTTTCATACTAATTTTAGTACTTGTCAACCTTAAAAATTTATGTTAGTCTATTGACTAGAATCCCTGATTATTCAATCATTTTTATTTTCATCATCAAGCAATACTCTGTTGCTCGATCGGTCTACATCATCGTAGTGTCCCGAGTTGACTGACCAAATCAAAGCCACAACTCCTATCGCTGTAATGATTAAGGTAAGTGGAATAAGGTAAATATATACATCCATAAATAATAGTTAATTGCATTTTTATCGTATTCAATATAGCATACGATCTGAGAATGTTACATTACTGTTTCTAGTTTGTAGTTAAATTATATTTTTATACTTATATACTCTAATTATATGTTTTCAGGAAGACTTGGTGAATTATTATTAATATTGTTGATTGTATTGATTTTTTTTGGTGCAGGTAAATTACCAAAAGTGATGCAAGATTTAGGAAGAGGGATGAAAGCATTTCGCAAAGGGATGGATAGTGATCCTGACGATGGTGAGAATGTTGGCTCCAAGATTAAATATAAATCAGCTCAACATCAAAGGAAGAAAAAGTAAATCAATCAGAATGTTAGACTGTGGTTTTGGCAGCAAAGAGTTAGTGATTTGATATAGGGCCAGTTTGTATCTAATTTTTTACTTACTGTTGTTCTGAGCTTAGCCTAGGTCATTTTCTTGTTGATCAAATAGTGCTTCTCTAAATTGTAAATTATGCATATGATTATTTTATTGATATTTTAACTATACCTAAAAATGTGTGGTATTATAACTATAATAGGTCCAAAATCCCAAATCACTCAATCTTTGCTTGCAGGTTTAGAGGCTCTTGAATATCGAGGTTATGATTCGGCTGGCATGGTACTTTGCCATCATAATGCTAATGAAGAAAATGTTGTGACTGAAAATTTTCTCTCTACTGTTGATAATCCAACGAATTCTTCATACCAAAAAGAAATTCATCAAAATTATATTTGGGAGAAATATTATGCAGTAGGTCAAGTTCAATTCCTAAAATCTGTTTATCAGCAGATAGCAAATAACTTTGGCAATTCGCTGAATATAACTACTGATAAATTTGCGTTTCTCCCAGATTATCAGGCGTCAGCAAAGCATTATAGCTGTGGAATTGCTCATACTCGTTGGGCGACACACGGTATACCAAAATTAGAAAATACTCATCCGATTCAGTTTGGTGATGTTATAATCGTACATAATGGTGTAATAGAAAATCATGCTGCAATTAAACAAGAATTGCAACAACAGGGTTTGGAATTCACTAGCGAAACTGATACTCAAGTTATAGCAGCGTTGATCGATCAATATTTAAAACAAGATGATCTAAATCAAGACATAGGTCAAACAGAAAAAGAAGAGCGATTTTATTGGGCAGTTGCCAAAGCTGCTAACCAACTTTCTGGTATGTTTGCTTTTGTGGTTATATCAACCATATTCCCAGGAATAATGGTTGGAGTGCGTCGAGGATTATCGCTTATTGTAGCAGAATCAGCAGAAGATTCTGGAATCAAGCTGTTGGTTTCAGATTTAATGGCGCTTCCTCAGGGTAGCTACCAAATAACACATTTATATGACGATGATATTATAATAGTAACACAGAATAAGATTGAATATCTGGGTTTATTTGGCGAAAAGGTTAAGCGCGATTCAGCATTTTTTACTAAAGAAGCTAGCATAGATGATTCAGGATCAGAGCATCATTTCTTCAGAGAAATTAAACAACAGCCACAAATATGGAGTGATGTGATTCACTATTATCTCAAAACCAAAAATAATACAAGGCGAGCTGAGGTTTTAGATCCTACTGCAATTAACTTAGCTGTTTATGATAGTATACATATAGTCGCCTGCGGTAGTTCTTATAATGCTGGTTGTGTTGCTAGATATTGGTTTGAAGAGATGGCAAAAATTCATACAACTGTTGAAATTGCCTCGGAATTTGCTTTCCGTAATCCGGTTTTAAATCCGAAGACTTTATATATATTTGTTTCGCAATCAGGTGAAACAGCTGATACTATCGCTGCAATGCAATATGTAAAACAATATCAAAAACACCTAGAAAATGAAAAATATCAAGAAAATCACCAGATCAAAACTGTGGCAATTATTAATAATGAGTTAAGTCAGATGGCGAGACTTGCTGACCATATAATCCATCTTAAAGCTAAGCCAGAAATTTCTGTTGCATCAACCAAAAGCTATACCACTCAAATGTTGGTTTTGTTGTTGTTGACTTGCCAAATTATTGAGGTAAAAAAAGAAGAGTTAAAATTAAATGCTAAAATACACAGTCATAATAGTATAAATGACCAAAAATTTGATCATGATGCAATGATAGGTTCTATTATCCGCTTGCCGCAGGAGGTAGAGAAAGTTTTTGCTATCACTAATCTAATTGCTGATATAGCTCCAAGATTCGCTCAAAGTAAGCAGATAATCGTCATTGGTCGTAGCCATATGTATCCAATTGCAATTGAAGCTGCTTTAAAACTCAAAGAGCTAACCTATATCCCAAGCGAAGGTATTGCAGCTGGTGAATTGAAACATGGTCCTCTTGCTTTAGTTGATTCTCAAATTCACATAATAGCTTTTGCTCCCGACAATGATCCAGTTATGTTTAACAAAATCATGAGCAATATACATGAGATTGAGGCTCGGAATGGAGATGTTACCCTGCTGAGTTCTAGCAAAGGTTGTGCAATTCTTGAAAATAAATGTGCGGCTTTTTTACCACTAGATCTGCAAGATAGCTTGATTACTCCGTTTGTATATAGTGTTGCGATGCAGCTGTTAACCTATTATTTAACTTTATATCTAGATAATAACGTTGATAAGCCTAGAAATTTAGCAAAATCTGTTACAGTGGAGTAAAAAAAAGAGACTATAGCTATAATTCTAGCTATAGTCTTAATGATAAATCTATTGGCAATTGGCAAAATGGCAAAAATATATCCTCAACATGTTGTAGGTACTTCCAGAAATTGTAAAAATATAATAAACATAATTTTGCTATTGTTATATTTTGGTTGTTCTTGGCTCAAATTTGACCGCGGAGAAAATTTGCCTAATCAAGCTCTGCTAATCGATTTAGCTGCAAGACATGCTTATTTCTTTGGGATAGAGATATGGCCAGATGAGATGTATTATATCGCTGCGATCTTGATTATCGCTGCTCTGGGTTTATTTATCTTTACTGCTGTTTTTGGTAGGATATGGTGTGGCTACACTTGTCCGCAAACAGTTTTTACTGATCTCTTTATTAAAATTGAACAATTGATCCAGGGGGATCGTAACGCGAGAATCAGATTGGATCAAGCTGAATGGGATAGTGACAAAATATATAAAAAGGCTTTAACTTATTTAATCTGGTTTGCAATATCTTTTGCTTTTGCTTTTGGTTGGATCTGCTATTTCTATGGAGCAAAAGAATTGGTAGCTGATTTATTAGATTGCTGTGTTAGTCCCTCTGGTGTTTCTTGGCTTCTAGGATTAACCTGTAGCACCTATTTATTTGCTGCGATATTACGTGATAAGGTTTGTATATACATGTGTCCTTATGGTCGATTTCAATCTGCGATGTTGGATTCTGACTCGCTTGTTGTGACTTATCACGAATGGAGAGGAGAGCCAAGAGGTTTCGCAACTCAGAATGGTGATTGTGTTGATTGTGGTAGATGTGTGGTAGTTTGTCCAATGGGAATTGATATTAGAGATGGAATGCAACTAGGTTGTATTGGTTGTGGTTTATGCATTGATGCCTGTGACAGTGTTATGCAAAAGTTGAATCGCCCTCTCGGATTGATAGCATACGACAGTATTAATACTAGTGCCCTAAAAAAAGCAGGGAAATATAAGCCTAAAACTATTAGGCAGTTTATTTTGCAAAATTTTCTACGTAGTAGAGTAATAGCATATTGTTGTATAATGATTTTGGTATCTGGAGGTTTTTGTTACTTCCTAATAAATAAAACTCAATATAGTTTATGGCTTGAGAAAGATAGAGCCGCAATAATGACTGTTTTGCCTGATGGCGCAATTCGTAACAGTTATAATGTTCAAATACTCAATAAAACTTCGAAACAGCGAAGTTTTACCCTTTCGATACAAGGTCTAGAGGGTGCAGAAATTATGGCATTATGCAATGAGCGTGGGTATAGCAACACTTTTGATTTTGATTTACAAAGAGGTAAAATAGAGCAGTTTACCATTTTAGTAAAAGCAGTTGGGTCTATTTCTGATTTTAATCGGAAAAGCAGTGAGATTATATTTATGATTCGGTCTGATCGTGGTGATATTATTAAAAAGTCAATTACCTTTGTCTGGCAAAAGTAGGATCACTGGTTTCAGCTTATTCGGTTTTGAATAAGATAATTTGCTTTAAGGTGTTAAAAAATGTTATATTTATTTTGATAGCAGTCATAACTTATGTTATGATCAAATTCAGTTGTAGATTGTAGATTTAATATTATAAAAGAAAAACTTCCTCTGCGTTTTTATTAACTTTTAAATTATATAAGTTGTGAAAGAGTCGATAAATAAACCAATAGTTTTGATTGGAATAATGGGTAGTGGCAAGAGTACCATTGGCAAGAAATTAGCGAAAAAGCTCAGACTCCAATTCTACGACAGTGATAGAGAAATTGAAAGTCGTGAAGGGGTTAGTGTTATAGATATATATGATTTTAAAGGAGAAGAATACTTCAAGAAAAAGGAAGAAGAAATCGTCAAAGAAATATTGGGATATGGTATAACTCTGCTTTCAACTGGAAGTAGCACTTTCCTCAATGATGAATTACGTGCGATAATCAAAAAAAATGCTATATCAATTTGGCTATCTGCAGACCTCGATACTCTCTATAATAGAGTAATTAGAAGAAATACAAGGCCGGAACTGGATAAAATTGATAATAAAAAAGAACTATTGGAAAAAATGATGGAAGAACGGTACCCAGTATATAGCCAGGCTGATATAACAGTTATGAGTCAAGATCTTGACACTCACTATGTTGTTGATACTGTAATAGCTAAGTTGCGTAAATTTTTGCAGGAACATAATATATAGCGTCATGCATAGTAGCTGATCCCCCATGCTTACTACTGATTGTTTTATACAGATTTTTATCGTTAGTCTGATTTATAAATTTTTATTAAAATAAAGTTGAAATTTTTCCTACCCTATGCGATGATCAACATCGGTTTTAAATGTCAAAAATTTTTTTCAGTGTCAAATTTTACAAAGGACCAAATAACTAAACTTGCCAAACTTGCCCATCTTACTTTGGATGTAAATAAAATGGACAATCATATGGCAAAGCTAAATGATATTTTTGATATGCTTCAACAGCTGCGAAAAGTTGATACTAGTGGTGTCCTGCCTTTGTATAATGTTAGCTATGATTCTTCAATTGGTCTTAGAACTAGAGAAGACGTTGTATTATCTACTCCTGGTGCAGAAATTATCTTGCAAAATGCAGCTAAGTCAAGTTGCGGTTATTTTAGTGTGCCGAAAGTTCTTAGCTAGTCCCGAAGCGTTGATTCTATATCAAATATGATTCGGTATAGAAACCTTTATGATAGGGTAGTTTAGATAAATGTTAAGCTTATTATTTTGAGGTCGTTAGAGATGGAGCATATCTTGATTGTAGATGATGACTCTGAGATAAGAGAGCTTCTAGCTTCTTATTTATCTTCTTATAACTATCTTGTCACAACTGCAACAAATACGGAAGAAGTTGAGACGCTGCGTCAAACCTTCATTTATGATCTAATTATTATGGATATTATGATGCCGGGAGAAAATGGTATTGACTATCTAAAACGCTGTCGCTACAACATCAGACCACCGGTAATTATGTTGACTGCCCTTGGTGATATAGATGACAGAATTAATGGCTTAGAGGGTGGTGCGGATGATTATTTAGCTAAGCCTTTTGAAGTTAGAGAGTTGTTGTTGCGTATTCGTAAGTTGATTTCGCGATATAATAGTGTCAAAAAAAACGAAGCTGATTTAATTAATTTTGGAGGTTTTACTCTCGATCTAGAAAAGGGCCAACTGATGCGTTTGAACGAAGCTATATATCTTACTAGCTCTGAAATAGGATTGCTATGTAACTTGGGTAGAAAAGCGAATAAGCTTGTTGAACGCCATAAATTGTTGAATGAGATGAATAACAGTGATAAAAATATTGTGGGGTTTCGTTCAGTTGATACTCAAATTGCAAGATTGAGAAATAAGCTTGAGCAAAATCCAAAGCAGCCACAGTATTTGAAGACTGTAAGGGGGTTGGGGTATATGTTGGTGGTAGATGCTGATGTGTAGTTAAACTGCTGTAATAGTATAATAATATTTTGTATATATGAGGTATAAATTTACTAAATCTTAATAAAAACAGTATTGTGCGGAAATTTATAAATTGGGAACCAAATTGAATGGTATATATGTTATATTCGAGCTAACTCTTGCTTAATTGAATTAAAATCACGAAAATAGCTAGAAGCAGAATATAATCCGAATCTTAAATTAATTGTCTGCATTTTCCATAGTGTTTTTACACTACTTTGGCTATATTTTATCAATTTAAAACAAAGAGAATTCTTAGTTTTGGCTATGCTGTCGGTTAGTTAGCTTGATTTGGGTTATGGAATAGTTTTAAAATTGATATCTGGGTAAGAAAAGTTTTGGATTAAACAAAAAGTTCTTGGCTCATGTTTTAGAGCTATTTTTAGAAGTCGATCATTTTTGCAAATTCATAACAAGATTATAGCAACGTTATATTATTAAATTAGGTTGCATATATTAGATGGTCTTATATGATCGCCGTCACAATTTGCCACTAAGATTTGGCTCTATTTTCCCCTATATAACAGGCTATGGCAGAGGATGATATTGAGATGGACTAGATTTATAAAAGATATTGCTCATAAATCTCAATCAAATAAATAATTCTTGTTTGGTTAGCAACCCAACTTGCAAGTATCACAACCTACTCTGTCGTTGCTACCACTGCTGAAATTGTGCCAGCGCTTGCAGCATCTTTAGGCGTCTCGGTTTTTGGATTGCTTCGGCTATGATATCTGCTAAGCTCTTTGATTCTCGCGCTTTTTCCTTTTCTATCGCGTAGATAGTATAGTTTGGCTCGACGAACGCTACCACGTCTGACAACTTCAATTTTTTCTAGAACTGGGGAGTGGAGTGGAAATATTCTTTCTATTCCTTCTTGTCCAACACCAATGCGACGAACAGTGAAGCTTGAACCCATTGATTTATTATGCCTTGCGATACAAACACCTTCGTAGACTTGAACACGTTCAGCGCTGCCGTCTTTGATTCTGACATGCACTTTAAGAGTATCACCTGCTCTGAAAGAGGGGGTAGATGATTTGCGTATATACTCGGCTATTTTTTTATTATTGTACTTTTGTAGCAGGTCCATAGACGATTTTGGATTTTTGTTATTTTGCTTTTGACCCAGAGAATATATCATAAGCTGATTTAGATTGTCAAGCTGCTGGTCAAATAAATTTTATCTTGGCTTAAAACGGATCATCTTTGATAGATTTGATATTATTTCGCCAGTTTGGTTTCGAATTTATCTTTTTTTTATCTGGATCTGTATTGAGTTTGCCATGAATAGATTTAATTTTTCGATCTGCCCAGGTCGGTTTTATTTCTTCAATATTTTTTAGATAACCTGCTGATATTGTTGCAATTTGTTTGTCAATCAGATAGGCAAATCGATTGCCCAATCCCTCATTGAGGAATTTAGTAGCTAAAGGAAATGCTTTTAGAAGTTGATTAATGTTATATTGTCCCATGCTATCATCGCCATATCGAGTTTCCTTGCTTCCAGCAAAAAGCTGGAAATAGCGTACAAAAATTTCACCTTTCTGTTGTTGCGGTGGGTATGCTCTTAATTCATCGACTAGTAATAATTTCACTTTTTGTTGCAATCCTGGGTTAGATGTTTTTAGGTTTTTTAGATCGTTTGATAACATAGAGCAAAATTGATCCAAATCAAAAAAAAGAGATATCTCTTTTTCTACCATATGGCATATTTCATGAATAATTACCTCGCTAGTAATTTTTTTGATAGTAATGCGATAATTCTTTTTTGGTTTAAACCATCCGATGATGCTACTATCTCCTACCATTTCGACTGTCTGACAATTGCCAGCATCAAGATCAAAAACTGTAGCATTTTGGACAATAAACTTAAGCTGCTTATATAATATTTTAGTGAAAGTTAAATCCAAAATATTTTTAAAGATGGAATACTGATATAGGTGGGAGATTTGCTGGATGAAATATTCTACCAGTTCTTTGGAAGTTCCAGTTGTAGCTTTAGAAATCAGTTCTAAAAGATTAATATCTTTGGTAATTTCTTTAGAATTTGAATTAATTAAAGAATTTTTATTAGTCATTTTGCATTTTGCTGAATTTTATTCAATAGTTCATCGTAGTTGGTGATATAGTTATTAGCATGGTGGAGTGATTCATAATATAGAATCTATTTAAATTTTATAATTGGATATCAGCATTTGCAAGACTCTTTGGGCTTTTTTAGATAAACTAAGGGTTGCGTCACAGCTAAGTTTTTCTATAACTAAATCATAGATCAAGGCATCATTTAATTGTAGTATTTCATTATAGCCATCCAATAGGTCATTTGGTAACCTATCTAGGTTTTTGCTAGCAAAATCGCCAAGGATAATATCCATTTCTTTGCATCCTCTATGAGTACTTTGATAGAGAAGACGCTTGCGATTTTGTTCGCTTAGATCTTGAGATTGATTAGATAAAGCAGCTGATTGCATTGAGCGATTTTCGCTCTGTTGTGTGACAGGATTGCCAGCAATGATAATTTCTTTTTCTAGCATTATACCAAACTTTGCTAGGACTCGTTTTTGGACTTCAGTCATCAATTTTTCTAAATCATCTGCCGTTGCGTTTCCATCGTTAAGTAAGAAGTTGCAGTGTAACTGGGAAACACTAGCCCCACCAATTGCTAATCCCCTACAACCAGCAAGATCAATGAGTTGCCAAGCTTTATAATTGCTGTTAGGTGGGTTTTTAAAAGTGGATCCACCGGTTCTGGATTTGATCGGTTGGGTTAGATTTCGTTGTTCTTTGATGTAATGCATTTTTTTTTGAATATCATCTCTATTTGCCAAAGAGCCACTAAAAGTAGCTTCAACAAAAATATACTTTTCGGTTAAAGCATTACTGCGGTAAGTATAGCCAAAATCTTTTGTTTTTAGGATAATTTTTTCTCCGGTCATACTAACGGCAACAGCACTTTCCAATGAATTTGCAATGTCTGAGCCATAGGCTCCAGCGTTCATAGCTAAAGCTCCGCCAATTGTTCCAGGGATTCCAGAAAGAAACTCAAGACCAGATATACAACTATTGCTTGCAGCTTCTGCTACAAATAAATCTAGGGTTGCGGCTCCAGCTTTGACTTTATTATCAGAGATTTTGACATAATTAAATTCTCGTCCCAATCTGATTACAACGCCGTTAATACCCCCATCTCGGATCAAAAGATTGGATCCTACTCCTAAAACAAATAGAGGAATTTTTGGTGGTTTATTGTGTAAAAAATAAACTAAATCATCAATGTCTGCTGGTATATATAATACTTCTGCTACTCCACCAGTTGCAAACCAGCACATTTTTGCGAGATCAGCATTTTCTCTATATTTCCCCCGTACTAATGGTAGTTCTTGCATTATGGTCATTTTTTGTTTTAGAATTATGAATTAATTCATGATGCTACTAAATTTAGTATAGCACCACTATATTTATTAAACCGGTATATTGGGTAGTGTTAATTTTTAAGATTTTATACTCCATTAAGACTACATTGAGAAAAAATAGATGTAAATAAATCTCTAGGCAAAATAAAATTAGTAATAAAAATTTAGATAGCATTAAATTATTTTGTTGACTTTTGTTTTAAAATTCTATAGCTTCCTTCTCTATGTGCTGCCAACTATCTTTTAAAAGATAGCATTATTTTTATAAATATATTTTTTATTGAGAGGAGATATAATATGATAAGAGTATCTGATATAATGGAAAAGGAAATAATAAATGTAAAAAATGGAAAAAGGATGGGATTTATAACAGATATAGATATGGATATTAATGAAGGAAAAGTAATATCATTTTCTATATCTGGAGATAGTGGACGTGCTTTTTTTTCTAGAGGATATGAAGAAGAGGCAATATCTTGGAATGATATACTAAAAATAGGATGTGATACTATAATAGTAAATATAGGATCAGAGTTTAATTTAGACGAATTTAATATATAGCTACAAAGGAGGACTAAAGATGCAATGCCCTTATTGTAATCATAAAG
>CALKVD010000154.1 GCA_937996615.1 uncultured Rickettsiales bacterium
TTTAAAGGCAGCTGCCGGAGGAGGGGGCAAAGGAATGCGAGTTGTGCATAATGACTCAGAAATGGAACAATCGTTATATTCGGCAAGAAATGAGGCAAAAAACAATTTTTCTGACGAACGCACATTCATCGAAAAATATATAGAAGATCCGCGCCATATTGAAATTCAACTTCTAGCAGACCAGCACGGCAATTATGTTTGCTTGGGTGAAAGGGAATGTTCAATTCAACGCCATCACCAAAAAGTTATTGAAGAAGCTCCTAGTATCTTTATTGATGAAAAAACCAGAGCTAAAATGTATAAACAGTCAATAACTCTCGGCAAAGCTGTAGGCTATCATTCTGCTGGGACAGTAGAATTTATTGTTGATGCTAAAAAGAACTTTTACTTTATGGAGATGAATACCAGACTTCAAGTTGAACATCCGGTAACTGAACTTGTAACAGGAATAGACATCGTTGAACAAATGATCAGGATTGCTCGCGGAGAAAAGCTTCCTTTTAAACAAAACGATATTAAAATCGAGGGGCATGCAACCGAATGTAGGATTTATGCTGAAGATGCAACCGCAGGATTTTTGCCATCAACTGGCAAAATCACAACCTACCATCAACCAGAACCAAGAACCGGCTTAAGGATCGACACTGGGATTTATGAAGGTGGTGAAGTTAGCATGTTCTATGACGCAATGATCAGCAAAGTCTGTACACATGCACCAACCAGAGACGGGTCAATCGAACTAATGCGAAATGTGTTAAATGATTATTTAATTTTTGGTATCTCACACAATATAAGCGGATTTTTGCAAAGAATCCTGAGCCACTCGCGCTATATCAGTGGAAATATTTCAACTCACTTCATCGCGGAAGAATTCAGCCAACAAGCAACTGGTGCAACCTTAGATAGTGAAGCAAAGGCGGTTATGCTTAGCGCCGCAACTTACATATTCCTTACCGAACAAAAACGAGCACTAACAATCAGTGGTCAAAAACGAAATCACAGCAGCGGCATAGGAACAAGATGGGTAGTCGTCATTGATGAACAAAGCTACCCGATAACGATACGCCCAGTTGACGATGGTTATAAAATTGTATTCGAAAGTCGTAAATTAATCATATCAAGCAAATGGAGACTTGGCAGTCGACTCTTTCAATGCATCATCAACCAAAAACAATATAGCCTACAAATAGAATTTATAAGAAACGGCTATAGATTAACGTTTATGGGGTCAAATGCAATTGTCAAAGTTTTAACACCAAGAGCAGCAGAACTAAGCAAATATATGCCAAAAAACGAGCAAGTGAATGATGTAACTGGTGAAGTTTTAGCATCAATGTCTGGAATGATCGTTGGAGTTAAAGTTGAAAAGGGGAATGTTGTGACCAAGGGACAAGTCTTGGCGATTATAGAAGCAATGAAAATGGAAAATATCATCACCAGTCCAATAGATGGTACCGTGGAAAAAATCCACGTTTCGCAAGGAGTATCAGTTTCGGCTGGTGATCCAATTATTGATATAGCATAAAATTACTATGATATATTGATGGTATAGTAATTTAAAACACTTAAATCAAAGCTTAATATATGATCAGAAACAAATATTTAATATATAATTAAAAATACACCTTTTGATTTGGCTTTACAACCATCATTATATTGCTTTTTTATGGGGAACGTTTATCATACTTAGCATGATTAAGTTTTCTTTAAAATCTAAAATGAACAAATACAATTATAATCTTGACCCTAATTATAACCCCAATACCACCGGTGGCAACACAAGTTCTTGCTCTCTAGGTTATATTATCTTATCATTCATTGGTGCCGGGATACTTATATTAGCCGGATTATATTGGAAATATCTATCAGAGCAAAAAGAAATAGAGCAAAGAGAGCAGGAAGAGCAAAGACAACAAAAATTGGGGAATATTAAAATACTAGAGGATAACAAACCCATTATAATAGAAAACGGGGTTGACATTTATAAACCAGTCTTAGCTGATTCCCGGTCAGCGCGATCCGATCATGATGCCTCATATAA
>CALKVD010000155.1 GCA_937996615.1 uncultured Rickettsiales bacterium
TTTTTTAATTTATTTAGATATGTTTCATTCCTTCGCGGCAATAAATAAAACCTGATACAATCGTCAGGATAGCAGCTACCCACAACGAAATTTCGCCGATGTTCTGGATATACTTCCAGCTCACTAAGTCAGATCCAATCATAATGACTATAATCGCAATCATCTGGACAGCAGTTTTGATTTTACCCAAAATATTAACCGGCAGAACAATTTTGCTTTCTCCTAAATATTCTCGCATTCCAGAAACAAAAATTTCGCGACAGAGTATTGCAACAATGGGTATAACTGGCGCCATTCCTTTATAGACGAGCATCAACAAAGTAGAGACTACCAGCATTTTATCGGCAATAGGATCAAGCATCCTTCCAAAATTTGTTTCAGCTTTCCACAAACGAGCAAGAAGCCCATCTATATAATCTGTGATACTAGCGAATATAAAAATGCCAGTATATATGTAGCGTGATGCTTTAGTATCAATGTAAAATGACATAACTAGAATAGGAATCAAGATTATCCTAAATACTGTCAAGATATTGGGAATTTCTTTAAACATTGATTTTAATTGATAATTTACACTAGTACTTTTACTTATACTGAATTTAGAATCAAGTGTAAATTATAAACTTATACCTTGGCAATATTAGTTATGAAGTAGCTGTAAAAAATTTTTAGATAAAAATGCAAATTTTACTTGCTAAATTCTGCTTAGCTTTATACAACCTAGAAGAGGAACTAATAAAACGGTTCTAAATATTTTATTATAAGCCGTTGTAGCACAGTGGTAGTGCACTTCATTGGTAATGAAGAGGTCGCAGGTTCGATTCTTGCCAACGGCACCACTTATTAATATATTATATTATTTTTATTTTAAAATAAGTTAACCAGAAGATGGTGGAGCTAAGCGGATTCGAACCGCTGGCCTTTTGAATGCCATTCAAACGCGCTACCAACTGCGCCATAGCCCCAACAACGAAAAATAATATAAGGCAAAATTGTTCTACTGTAAATATAATAAGATTGACTTTTATAATCATAATTCAGATTTCTAATAGTGGTAATAATGATCCAATACTGTAATAACATGACGCTTTAGAAATAGAGCTGAGCTGGTATAAAAATAGCTCGGTTATTCACCATCTTTTCCCATGATTTATCTGCATATAATAGCTTTTGCCATATCATTTTTATACCGCCTTTGCTATATATCAGCACAGAAGCTGTTCCTGGTTTTTGATTTTGGAATCAAAGTTGCAATGGCAAAATCGTTGGATTTATTAACCTAAATGATATATTTTATGTTATTTATAATTATTTCTTGTTATTACTTGGTTTTTCTTTTTAATTGAGGATGCTATTATATTTTTTAAACTAAAATATAATAAAATAAGCTCAATGCATGATGCATAAATCAAATTTAAGGCAGTTGGAGATAAAAATCCTAAAAACTTTCCTTGAGCTATATTGCATTGAATTAGATCGGCATCATCAATTTTGTTTTTAAAATCTTCAAAAGATTGACTCATACTAAAATCAACTGCGCAATTTGATAGGTACTTCCACCAATGCATTTCTAAACCTAGATGGAAAAAGGCTAAACTAACTGAGGCTAATGTCAGAAGATGGGAGCTTGCTAAATACAACATCCAGGAATAAGGTCTGCAAATATATAAACCACTGGTCGCTACAAGAGCCATATAAATGTAACGCTGATAGTAGCATAGTTTGCATGGTGCCATGTGTAACCAATATTCCATAAAGAATGCTATTGCTAACGCTGCTAAGCTGGAGCATAGCAGTAGAGTGATAATGATGATCTGAGACTGTTGTAGACTGTTAATGTTATAGCGTAAATTCATGCTGGTACTAGATTGGTGATATAATTCAATATTAAAACTAAATTTTTGCTACTGACTTCTGTGTAGATTGCAAGAAATTTTAAGTTTACGTATTTCTACCACCAATTATCAATTTGATTGTAAGTTTTGTCCAGTAGTTCTTGGGCAAGATTCTTGATTTTTCTTGTTATGCGATCGAAGTACTTTTACTTGATTCTTAAATTTAGAGTAACTGTATGATAGAGGTTTTAAACTAATTAGCAAGTATCGCAAATTAATTTGTGGTTTGCCTATACAATTAATAATCTCTAAAATCTAAACTGGGGCTGTTGCGAGAGACGGGAATTAGTAGAACCTCTTTGATTTTCGCGCTCCCTTAAAACCCTCGGTGTACTCTGAAATATATGAAGGATTTTATGGGGGATAATGGACGCAGCTTACCTAAAATCTTCATCTCGCAACAGTCCTAAGTTATATCATTATAAGCATTTTTGAGAATACTAATCTAGTAATGCCTTATAGTAACACGTCTATTTTAATAGAATATTTGATATGTAAACTTCGGCTTAATTTACTATAATTACGAATAAAATCAATTAATTGTGAATAAATATTGATTTTTGCTGATTTTATGTAGTTTTAGTTGGTATTAGCGCGATTTAGTTGAAATCTATATCATACAACACTGTTTTGATAGTTTAAAAAAATTAGTCTTTGATCCAATATATAGCAAATCTGTTATAAAATGGCAGGGCAAAAACTATTATATTCGTCTAAATCCTAGTTAAATATCCGAAATAAGGTGCTCTTTTTATACCGGCTCAGCTATATAAAGTGGGGGAGCTATAAAAATTAATACTAGTTCTATTCTGGTTTTAGGTGCTGGATTAAATTATCAAAAACCTAAATTTATCTCACAGTTTTAACTTTATCTTGTGATTTTGATTCAAATTGTAAAAGTTTGCTATAAATCAGCAAAGAAGATACTATTTATACAATTATAAATAGTATCTTCTCATTTGGATGTTGCAACCCTTGCATTACCTTTGTTTTTAGGTATGGGGGAGGGGAGAGATTTTACATCTGCTGTAGTTGCTGTTGTATTTGCGTTCTCAAATTGGACATTTTGACCATTGCAGCAATGAAATTAATTGCTTGCGCTTGTTTCATATTCAATTCTGAGACTGCTTTATCCATAGGATATTTTAGGAAGATGTCACTTGCTTCTTGATATCTTAATTGTTTGCTAACTACAGTATTTGTGATTTGCTCAATAATTTTTTGCGCTGATCCTACCTTACTGCTAGCGGCCAGGATAATATCCATTGCTTTTTCAACTAAAGTTGATGCGGCCAATGCTCCTTCAGAAGTACTGATATCCATTGATGCATCGCCAAAAATACTTTGATAAGTCATCGACTGTACTGAGAAAGCTATTCTTTCCATCGCACTTGTATCAGCTTGGAATGTCATTGCAGATTGCCCTGCTTTAAATGCAGATTTTAGCTGAGAGCGTAATGCGGCTACTGTATTATTATCTGACATATTGATACTGTTGCCAAAGAAAATGCTGAATTTGTTCTTTTGCGCATTATCACCGTTCAGATAGAGATCTAGCTTGCTTCCTGCTTTGAGGAATTCTAGAACCTCGGTAGTATTCAAAGAGTTTTTATAGATACTGCCATCACTAAGAGTTATGGTAATATATGATTTATTACTCAAAGTCAGATCGTCGTTGGTACCTTGGACAGTAACCGAACTTACTTCTATTGCGTTATCAAAGTTGTTGGAAGTATACTGGACAAAAGTATTAGTTAACAAAGAATCATTAGTGGATGGTTGGAAACTTAATACATCTCTTGTTTGCATTAAGGTTAATCCACTCAAGGCTGTTGCAAAATTAGCAGAATATGTTTCAGCAAGACTTTGGTTGCTTACTGCCATTCCTGTTCCAGCTGCTAAAGTCACATCGAAATATCCACCATCTTTAATTGTTGAGGTAAATCTTACAACAGTTTCAGTTGTTGGATTTGGATCAAATGTTGCGGTATAGTAAATTGGTGTATCACCCTTTCTTGGACTTGTTATAGTCATCGCGACTTTATTGTTACCTGCATAGTTAGCTTCGACATTTTTAGTTGAGATATTGCCTAGGAACAATTTATTATTTTGAATATTAGCAACATTAATTCCTCCGTCATCAGCACCTCCAAGTGTCCAGGTTGTTAAAGCTGTGTTGGAAAGTGATATAGACGCCTTGATTCCATTGAGAGATGTATCAGCGGTGCGGCTAGAAATTTTCATTGCTGTTCCGGTTAGATTTTTTTGCACTTCATATTCGAAGTTTTTAATAAATGGGTCTTGAGTTTTGCGTAGCTTATTCACCAAATTTACTATTGTTTGTTGTACGTCAACTTGTAGCACTCCTGTTATAGGGTCTTTTGTTCCTGATAGTTTGACATCAGCATCATTTGTTGGTACTTCCTTAAAAGTATATTGTGGAGCGTTTGCTGAGTTAGTAATTTGGAAGACAGCGCCTTCACTTAGGCTGCTTAAAGGCACATTCACAAAACCTGAAGAAGCAACTGAAACGCTGTTATTATTCCATTTGATATATCCTGCCCCGTTGCCGATTGTATTGCCGCTGATCGAGCTGCTAGATACACCAAGAGATCCAACTTCTGATTTAGTCGCATCATAGGTACTTAGATAGCTTCTGGTTCCAGCTACTAAAGATATTTGACCAGCCACTCCTTGATAATTAGATTTGATAGTGATTGTATCGGCGGCTGTAGAACCGCTATTTGTTTTAGAAGTAGTTGCTGACATACTACTTAGCACAGATGTGAGATATCCATCAAGTGTACCAGTTACTGTTATGCCGGATGTAGTATTGATTGCATTATTTAATGCTGTGACAAAAGCGGTGACAGAAGCTCCTGGTATAATCAATGCTGCATTTGTTTGGGTTGAAGACGGGACTTTTGATGTTGCGGCTGCGGCTAGACTCGCAGCAGTTTGGCCATATTGAATACCGTTGAATATATCTGTAGTTGTAGCAGAATTTACTATATCGTAGGATATGTCAGTTGTAGCTACGCCAATAGAATTTCTGGTAATGAAAACTTTAGTATTATTGTTAGGATCAATAGTAGCGGTGAAGCCATTATTTGCTAGTGCTGCTGCTTGTGCTCCTGAGGGATCGTTGATTGCATCAACCATCGCCTTAGCAATTTCTGCTCCAGTCATTCCGGTTCCTATATTAATATTTACAGCAGTGGCGGTATTCGCTGTTGCTGTGGTAACTAAGTTAAAAGTTACAGAAGCGGTTCCATTGACTCCATTATTTCCCGCATTGCTAATTCTAAAATAAGCAGCTTTTGCAGCTGAAACAGATGCAGATTTTAAAGAAAGAGTTACATCTTGGAATGTGTTGAGGTTAGTGGCGGTGCAATTTGAGCCTGAAACTGTACTACTTGCGATTGCATATACGCCGTTTAGGTTTATCATAGAGGTTGGTGCTGGTCCAGTATCGAGACCTGGGTTATAAACCAAGCTACTGATACCGTCGCCTCGAATTGCTCCTCGGTCGTCTGTCATTAAATTTGATGTTGCTGAGATATCGCCATTAAGTAATTTGATACCGTTGAAATTTGTTGTATCAACAATTCGTTGATATGACTTAAGCGATTCTTGGAATTCAGCATTTAACAGCTTGTTAGAAGCTTCTCCGGAGATGCCTCCAGTAGCTTGAGTGATCAAAACTCTCATGCTATCAAAGAGTTCTTTAATACTCGTTAAACCTGTTGCTGCGATTGATATCGCTGATCCTCCTTCTTTTAAAATCTCAGTGACTTTATCGAGGATAGTAGAATCGCTTTGTAATCTAGTACCCACTATGAAGTTAGGTATATTATCTCCAGCGCTTATTATGCTATCTCCTGATCCCATTCTCTGACCTGCTTTGGTTGCGTCATTAAAAGTATTATACAAGGGATTTGAAAATGATGCGGTAGGACTGGTTCCTACCGATAAAACTGTGGCCATTTCTTTACCTATAAATAAGTTGTTATAAAAACTATCATTGCTTTTTGAAGCATTATCACAATTTCAAATATTACGACACAAAGATGCATGTAAATGTTATCACAAATGCTTCAATGATGCGATAAGCTTAAAGCCTAAGTTAGAGTCTAGCAAATTTATTCTAATATAGAAACAATATTTTAATAATA
>CALKVD010000156.1 GCA_937996615.1 uncultured Rickettsiales bacterium
TACGAGATATGCCTAAGTGACTGGAGTTCAGACGTGTGCTCTTCCGATCTACTTTAATCTCCAAACTTTGCTAGCACCAATTACCGGATTAACAGATCTTTCTGGCTATGTAAGTATAAGTGGAATTTTAAATAGCTCCGGTTCAAGCAGCACAAGCATCAAACAAAAACTCAACGGAAGTATCAAATATATCGGCAAACAATTCGTCTACAAAGGATTGGATATTGACGCAACAATAGCTGGAATAGATGATAGCTCATTATCGGGAATCCAAAAACTACAGGCAATTAATAAAAACTTAACCACAGGACAAACTTATATTGACGATATTAAAGGTAGCATTACCATTAAAAATGGCATACTGACTTCAGCAGATACCCAATTCTTTAATAACAGAATGAGCGGCACCTATAGCGCCAACTACAATGCCTGGAGTAATGATGTTAATGCTGCAACGATGTTTTTCTTTAAACCAATCAATAACCAAAATAATACCCTAAAAATTGGAATTAATATCGCGGGAAGACTTCCAAAAAACTATAAATCGGATTATAATCTGGATGAGCTCATTTCTTATATAAAACGCACATCACCAGATGACACTATTCCTCAGTCTGTGATGAATAACAAAAGTGTTAGAGATCGAGCAGTTAATTACTGATAATATAGATTAGTAATATTTCTTGGATATAATAATAGTATAAAATCACATGTTATCTTTGCTTAAAAATCTAACCATCACCCACTGGATAACAGCAAATCTAGATATGCTGATTCAAGCCGCTATAGTTTTTATATCCGGTATGATCGCTTGGTATATACTATCTAAAGTTGTGAGATCCAAACTAGGCAGATTAGCAAAAATCAAATCTAAAAACCGTAAACAATTCTTTTGGCTGCGTACCATTCTTGAATCAACAAATCGACCAGCAAACTTCTTCATTCCTTCTCAAACCCTGTTAGTGATGGCAAATATTTTGAACTCATCATCAACAATCGACCTGATTTTAGGTCGTCTACAATGGCTCAATTTTGCCATTACATTCACAGTAATATGCCTCAGAATAATCAAAAAGCTGGAACATTATCTATTGTATCTCAAGAACGACGATACAGTCGATAAATTTACTGTTGACATTATGACCAAACTTTTGAGTGTCAGTACAGTGATAATTTCCACCCTCTTTGTTATGCAAATAATGGGAGTAAGTCTGCAAGCATTACTTGCATTTGGTGGATTAAGTGGCGTTGTTATTGGGATGGCAACCAAGGATTTTTTCGCTGGCACCTTAAGCACTATTTCAATATATATGGATAAACCATTTGTTGTCGGTGATGTAATACGAATCGGAATAGACAAACCTATTCCGATAGAAGGAGCCGTAGAAAAAATAGATTGGCGATTCACTAAACTTCGCGGTAACGATAAAAAACTGATCAATGTTCCAAATATCCAAATTACAACTATGTTGCTTGAAAATATCACACTTTCATCATATAGAAGAATGGTTTTGCACTTAGAACTTGCAGGCAACCTAAGCACCAACTCAACAATTATCAGAGAAGAGCTGCGTCGCAATTTGGCAAAGCTTAAGTTACTAGCTAATGATCAAAAAATGACCATAGATGTTCTGAGTGCTAATGAATTTTCTTTATTGCTAAAAATAGCTCTATACTTCAATGCTAATATTACATCACCAGTAGTCCATAATATCAAACACGAAGTCGTCACAATATTATGGCGGATTTTTAACCCCCGCAATATAAGATTTGATGCAAAATTTGAGGCGTGAATATGAAAAATACAAGCAAAATACATAATGGAGAATTGCAAAAAAAAATAATTGCAACTCTAATCCAAAGAGGCAAAAACGAAAAATGGAATACTGAACTTTTGTCTAATATATGCGATAACCTCGGAGCAAAAGGAGCTTTTATCTTACTATACCCCAACGGTATCAATGATATCACTGATTTGCTATTCCAAGAAGTTGATCAAGCGATGCTTGAAAATGGCAACCAATATATTACTGATTGGATTGAAATTCAAAAATCAAACAATCCAATTCTTGAAGATAAAAAAAATTTCAAAGTGCCGATCCATAGACAAATAGCGTTTTATCTCTATGCAAGATTTGATTATTTGCAACAATATAAAGAAATTCTGCCGAATATCCTAAAACATCTTGCTAACCCAATCAATGCAAAATTTGCAGCTAAAATGGTTTGGCGCATGGCTGATATTGTTTGGTCTACTCTAGGAGATACTTCTACTGACTATAACTATTACAGCAAAAGGTTTTTGCTCGGCACTATATATTGTGCTAGTGTAATATATTATTTGCAAGACAATTCAATAAATCATCAAAACACCAGATTATTTATAGACAAACGCCTCAATAATGTGTTATCAATACATAAATTTAAAGCTAAACTGATGTCTTTATACAAACCGTATCTATAAATCCGCTTCTTGAGCTCACCTCCTTTTAATCACAGTTAAATTATGCAAAATAACATCAATTCTTCGTATTCTCTGTCAAAAAATCAGCAATTCCAGAGAAATAAGCTTAAAAAAAATAAAAATACTCCCGTAATATCAACAATTGACCCAATAACCACAGAACAAAACAAAAAAATGCCAAATAATCTTAAATCCCAGCTTGTTCAAAACAAAGAAAATTCAAACTCCCAACAATCTCTCCATTTTTCAGCACAGAACTCGAGCACACAATCATCGGATGTAAAATATCAGAATCACAACACAATACAAAATCAATTAAAAGAATGGTCAGCTGTTATTATTGTAGCTTTCATTCTACATTTAATAATTCGTACCCTAATTATTGAAATATTCGAGATACCAACCGGCTCCATGATCGAAACCCTGATGATAGGCGATAATGTTGCTGTGACAAAGTATTCCTACGGATATGGACCCTATTCCAGCCTAGTGGATCTGCCAATCTCAAAACGTATTTTGGCGCAAAAACCCGAACGTGGCGATATTATTGTTTTTCAGTCAACCAACAATAATGGTAAAAAATATATAAAACGCCTGATCGGACTCCCGGGTGATATGATCAGGGTTCAAGAAGGGATCATTGAAATCAATGGTGAAGCGATTCAGAGAACCAAACATAAAGAGCAATATGAATCTATCGACGATCATGGTAATCACAGGCTATATGATAAATATACCGAAACGTTGCCTAATGGTGTCAGCTATAGGGTGTTGGGAGATACTAGGGCCGACGTTGATGCGTTCCCAGATTCAACCTTTTTTTATCATGTCCCCGAAAATCACTACTTTTTTATGGGAGATAACCGAAATAATTCCATCGATAGCAGGTTCTTGAGTGAAATGGGCTATGTTCCAGATCTCAATTTAGTTGGCAAAGCTAGATCCGTTTTATGGAACAAAAAGGTCATTTTGAATAGTATAATGAAGAACTGGTATCTCCTTATTATTGCTGGATTTCTAGTAGCTAGTATGGCAATAGCATGGCACCAATTGAAAAAACAAAAATAGTAAAATTAAGCAAAATTTATTTTAAAACAGCTTCGAACTTCTAGATAAAAAAAATGATGAAACCAGAATTAACACAATTAGAAGTTGCAATCAATTATGATTTTAAAAATAAATCTTTGCTTCTATCTGCCTTGACTCATCCTAGTACCGACCTCTCAGAAGCTGGAATCCTTTCGCGCAAAACATACCAAAGATTAGAATTTTTAGGCGATTCAGTTGTTTCATTAGTTGTAGCGGAAATTCTATTTAAAGCCTATCCAGAAGCTGACGAAGGTCAACTAGCAATAATGCAATCAAACTTAGTTAAAACCGAAATGCTTGCAACGATTGCTACTAATTTTAATTTAGGCTTATTTTTAATTATGGACCGTGGAGAAGAGAAAAATGGCGGAAGACAAAATCAACGTAATTTAGAAAATTCTCTTGAAGCCTTAATCGGCGCGATATATCTCGATTCTGGCTATGAAGCAGTGCACAAAGTTATGACACAACTATGGCAACCATATCTGATTGATACCAATGCTAAAATCAAACAGAAAGACTACAAATCTCAGCTCCAAGAAATTATCCATAGAAGTGGATTTACCCCACCTCAATATAAAACCATATCCCAAAAAGGAACACCACATCAACCGGTCTTTACAGTCCAGGTTATAGCAGGAAAACATATCGCCGAGGGAGTAGCTCAAAATAAAAAACAAGCTGAACAAAACGCAGCAAGCAAAATGTTGGCGCTACTGCACCTTGATACAGCATAAAAAATATTCGGCCTGACCACAACTTTAAAACATACTTTTGAATTGAGAATTGTTTTCAATTTGCTCCACTTCAATACCTCTATCAAAGTTAGAGATTTGATCAAAACTACTTCTAAGCAAACAATACCGAAGCTGCTCTAGTGAAATAAAATTTCTTGCCCTCAACAAATTAACTACTGAGCACTGATTACGCACTTCTTGCGGTATGCTACGAACAAAATCTATATTTTTGCCTAGACCAAATTTAAAAAATAACACAATATTACCTGAGTTAATACGTGTCTTAACATCTTCCGGCAAATATTCAAGAGATCTAATCTGTATTAATCTTAATGGTCGGATAGAATCTAAAATCTTGAGAATATTATCTTTGGTAAAGGATTGCCAAATATTTTCTCTTAAATCAAGTTCACACAAGTGATCTAATTGGTGTTTTATAGGGATAGCTCGCTTTACAATTTCCACCATATTATCTATATTCATACAATTAATAATCCTTTGATCTAAACGAAAATAATTAAAATATATGTTAATCTCAGGCAAACAAATATGCAGGTCGATGATAGGATGGTAAATCATATATTGCTCAATCAGATGATCTAATAATTGAAATATATTTTTCGATGTAACATGTTCGCGAAAATGCAAGCAGTTTAAAAACCAAGTTTTAAACCATTTCCAGATGTCCCATGAATTAACCAAAGATAAATTAATCCCCCCTTCAGCAGAAGCATATCCATCTGGTCCATATAGAAACTCTCCTAAGCGATCTTCCAAAAGTATTTGATCACTATCATGCACATACGTAACTACCAGTTCTATCGAACTGATCACAGCAGTTAATTTGGAGGGGCTAATATCTTGCAAGCTAGGATATATTTCTATAATTTTAAGAAAAATTTTTAGCGGCTTTTTGCGTCCAAGCAAAAACGGAATAATCCTATCGTTTAATTTCTCAAAAAAACGTCTTGCCGTACCTAAATCATTAATCAAATCATTTTGAAATTCAATATTAAAACGATCACTGTTCAAATGAATAAATTTGAGATCCAAACTCCGAACCCAATCTCGAAAATCTTGACTTTGGTTATAAGCCTCTTCGAAATTAGGAGCTTTTGTAAATTTTATCATAATTTTTAATATAATTTATTGAAACTGGATTTTTGATATGATCTAGCAAAATATTATAATGTCAATATCTAATATCAATATTATATTGTTTTTATTAATAGCAAAGATAAACAAACGATAGACTAAAATAGCATCAAAATAAATCTGCAGGAAGGTAGCAAAAAAATAATTTTAGCTTCTCAAGCATCAATTGATTGCGTAAAAAGATATTGTATTAACACGGTAGCATATCGTCTCGCTAGAACGGACCACCCCAATCTCAAAGTTGCGACGCGAGCAAACCACAAGTATCAAGCATGCGATGAACAAACCCCCATTCATTATCATACCACG
>CALKVD010000157.1 GCA_937996615.1 uncultured Rickettsiales bacterium
GCCATATGCCGATTAAAGATTGTTTGGCAAATAGATGATGCAATATGTTTTTGTTGTGTCGCTAAAAAGCCTTTTGAGAGATTTTTAGCAATTATGTGTCGCTCAATTTTGCTATTGCTTGCACTAGTCTTAGGTGCAAAATATAATTTATTTGTGCGATTTTTTGCAATTTATTTTATAAACGAGTAGGTAAGTAAAATTATCAAAATATTAACAAGATAAAAAGCTAGCAAACTAAAAAGATAATTTTCAAATAAAGGTGTGTTTGGGTATATTTTTATTTGAGATTTTGACGTATAATTGATAATATAATGAAATATTGCTATATAATTAAATAATATCGATAATATAATAATATTATAGTAAATTGTGAAACCTAAGCCTTTAAAATCAAATCAATTATGGAATAGTTTAGAAAAACTAGCAGCGGTTTATGGTGGCTATATCCCCCTAGATCTCTTTCTAGCTATAGTAACCAAGCACTATTATCAAAATAATGCAAATATCGGTGGTATCGGAGATTTTATAACGGCCCCAGAAGTTAGTAGTTTTTTTGGCCAAACTCTTGCAATTGCTATATGTTCGTTTTTGGATCAGTTGAATCAACTTGTCAATGATATTGATAGCGATCTGATATGGATTGAAATTGGTCCTGGTAATGGGACGTTATTTTGTGATATGTGGAATTTGATTAGCAAGATGCCGCAATATTCCAATAGAGTTAAACATATAGTTTTTGTCGAATATAGCGAACTAATGACCAAAATACAGTCTCAGCTAAATTCTACAATAAATTCTGCAGATTTACCTCCAATATCATGGGTCTCATCAATAGAAAAATTAGATAAATTTCTAAATTCTTTTGATTCAGCCAAAATTATTATAATTGCTAATGAATTTTTTGATGCATTGCCAATTAAACAGTATGTGTTTGCCGATGAAAAGTGGAATCAAACTATGGTAAAACTAAAACAAAAATCGGTTGAGCTAGTTATCGCCGATTTAGATTATGAATTTAATTCTGCAATAAAATTACCAGAACAATTATCAAATGGATCAATTTTGGAACTTTCGCCTGCAAGACAACATGCAGCTACTATAGTTGCTGATATTTTGGATAAATATGGCGGAGTTGGGTTATTGATTGATTATGGATATATAAAATATCCGTTGAAAAGCACTATCCAATCTGTGATCAATCATCAAAAACTAGCTGATCCATTTCCTTTTTTGGGTCAGGCTGATATCTCAAGTTTGGTTGATTTTGGAGCATTAACCAATTTTTTTGCCAACAGAAAGCTCGACTATACTTTAAGGCAACAAGGAGAATTTTTAAAGCTATACGGTATCGATAAATTAGTAGCAAAAGCTTATAATGATTTAATTAAAAACAGTAAGCAAAAAGCAGCTGAAGATTTATTAAAAAATACTGAAATATTAATTAATGGCAATAAAATGGGAGAAGTTTTCTATGTATTACAAGTAGAAAAAGTAAAATAAGCCTAAAATTGCTTATTTTATCTTGGGGGGGGTAACAAATGTTGTTAATTCTGTACAATATTTTTATTAAGTGATTTTGGGAGATTTGATTGTAAAAAATCATTTGAGGAAATTTGGTTTGGTTTTAGTTCGGATTTTTTTATTGGTTCAAGGTTTTATGTTGATTATCAAATTTTGTAACTACTAGTTTGGGTGGTGCAACCATTTTTATGGTGAATTGCGATTTTATTAATTGTATTGCTCTAACTATTATAAAAATGTTATAAAAAAGGTATGGTAAAAGCTGTTTATGCAGATAAATTATGGCATAAAATGGTAAATATCGTACTAATTTTATAACGCTTCAGCTATATTACGAAATTGAAATTGATTTACCGGATTTTTACAAAGAAGTTTTATTTTAAATCCCATTCCTTTTCTAAAATTGCTACATTATCTCTTAATTTTTTAATTTTTTTCTCTGCTTGCCATAGCATAATTTCAGCAAAAAACCTTGGTAAAAAGTAATGTATAATTAGCCCAAGAGCAGAAACGCCATAAACTATGATCCAAGTTTTTGGATTGGTAAACAGGTGAGAGGTTGATAGATAAATATTATCTAGTTGATAAGATAGCGGGACAATATAAAATAATATACTACCTACATTGAATAAAAATATTGTAATGCTCAAGCTGGGTTCGTTGCGTGAACTAAAGATTATTAATGCTGCGGCACTGGGTAAAAACCACAGCATAGTAAGCAGAGCCAACAATGGAAACAAAGTAGTAGTGTAGACAATAAGACATATGCCGCCTAAAACCAAAAAATGTGCAAAAATGTTCCAAACAAATAGATCGGCTGGATT
>CALKVD010000158.1 GCA_937996615.1 uncultured Rickettsiales bacterium
AGCCTCAACGACAATTCCATAGTTGAGTCCATCAGGTTTTTGGAGAATGAGTCCTGATTTTGTTTTGGCTTACGGTTATACTTTACGGACGACGATTCTGTTGAGGAGAGGTAGGATTCTCTTGAAGTTGCCAGACATTTATTAATATTAATATACAACAAAGATTCCCTAATTAAAATTATATTAGCTTTTTCACATTAGTTACATATTTGATACAAATCAAGCATTGGTAGCAATTACGCTCTAATTCAAGTTATATTATTGTTTTAATGTAAAAACAATAAATTCATAGTTTAGTCAGACATTTCTCTTGGAGAGTTGATTCCAAGCAGCTTTAAAACCAATCCAGCAACGATTGATAGACCTAAGACCTGTTTATTTTGATTGGCGTTTTGCAGCGACAAGTCGATATTTTTTGCTCCAACATAAATCAAAGGAACTGGATTTAAAGTATGGGCAGTGTGAGGCTGATTACTTTGTTGATCAAACATTTGTTCTATATTGCCATGATCTGAGGTAATCAATAAATCAGCTTTAGTTTCTTGGCATGCTACAACCAATTTTCCAAGACAATCATCAATGATCCGACATGCTTTTAAAGCCGCAGCAAAGTTTCCAGTATGACCTACCATATCAGCGTTTGCATAGTTAACACAGATAAAGTCATATTTACCCGAATAAATTGCTTTGATTAGTTCCGCTGTAATAGCAGAAGCAGACATTTCGGGGCAAAGATCGTAGGTTGCGACTTTCGGCGAAGGTATCATTATCCTATCTTCATTTGGATATGGCTCTTCCCGACCACAATTTAGAAAAAAGGTTACATGAGCGTATTTTTCTGTTTCAGCAATTCTCAATTGCTTTAAATTATTTTCTGATATAACTGATCCGAGGCAATGTTGGATGTTTTCTTTGGGAAATAAAATCGCAAGTTTTGGATCTAAAACTGGATCAATTTCGCTCATTGTAATAATTCGATTCAAAGTGATATTTTGATTCTCGATTATGTGCCGCATAATCTGCCTAATGCGATCAGCTCGAAAATTTAGCATAATAAAGGTATCACCAGTTTTAAAACCCTGGTAGTTGTCTGCTGCTGCCGGAATAATAAATTCATCAGTTATTTTATTAGTATAGCTTTGTTTTATATATTCAGGCAATGAACCAAATTTATTTTCTGAGCGACCATTAATAATCGCTGCTGCTGCTTTGATAGTACGTTCAAATCTTTGATCCCGATCCATAGCATAATAACGTCCAGAAATAGTCGCTATTTGAATATGGTTAGGATATTCTTCTATCAACGCTAGAATTGGCTCAATATACGACATGGCACTTTCTGGAGGAGAATCCCGACCATCGGTAACAAGATGGAGCGACACTCTAATTCCTTTGGTAGCAAGAGTTTTGGCAACATACAATAGGTGATTTAAGTGACCGTGAATCCCACCGTTAGAAATAATACCGAACAGGTGGCAGGATTTAGTTGCGCAACTATTGATTGCATTTTGATGGTATCCTATCAAATCTTTAATAATCGGATTATTATCTAATTCGCCAGATTCAATCGCTCTTGTGATCATTGGTAACTGTTGCATAACGACTCGACCTGCTCCAATCGTATAGTGCCCAACTTCGGAATTACCCATTTGACCAGGAACTAAACCAACCGCTTCTTCGCTAGCTTTTAATGTAATATTAGGGTATTGCGCAATCAGGTTAGTATAATTTTTAATATGGGACGATATCAAAGGATTTTTGATTTCTTCGCTAAAATCCCCCGACACCCCCCAACCATCTAGAATACATAAAACTACAGCCATTTTTGTTAATTAATACTACTTTATTTTATTGACTCAACTATTGCCTCAACCGAACTAAATTTAACCAGAGCTTTCAGCTAACAACACCGCCTGATGCTCGGCAACCAATGCTGTCACAAACTGATCAATTTCTCCTTGTTCCACAACCTCAGGTAGATTATGGCAAGTAATATGAACGCGATGATCAGTTACTCTACCTTGAGGGTAGTTATATGTTCTAATTCGCTCAGACCTATCGCCACTACCAATTTGCCCTCGTCTCATTGAAGATCGTTCCTGTTCGATTGCTGTTCTGCGACTATCGTATAATCTTGAACGTAAAATTTTTAATGCTTTGGCTTTATTTTTATGTTGTGATTTTTCGTCTTGTTGACAAACAACGATCCCGCTAGGGATGTGAGTTATCCTCACAGCACTATCGGTAGTATTGACGTGCTGCCCGCCAGCCCCACTGGCTCTATAAACGTCAATTTTGAGATCCTCCTCCCGAATACTGATATCAACTTCTTCAACCTCAGGTAGCACTGCAACAGTAGCCGCTGAAGTATGGATCCTGCCATTTGATTCTGTTTCCGGAACTCTTTGCACCCTGTGAACCCCAGATTCAAATTTTAGATGAGCAAAAACTGATTTGCCGCTGATACATGCTGAAACCTCCTTGAACCCCTCGAGACCAGTTTCGCTTGCGGTTAACAGCTCAAACTTCCAACCATTTTTTTCGGCATAGCGTTTATACATTCTAAATAAAACT
>CALKVD010000159.1 GCA_937996615.1 uncultured Rickettsiales bacterium
TGCTCTTCCGATCTCCTGATCCATCAAATCCTGCAATTGTTAAGGCTTTAGGGAATTTTATATTTTTCATTTTTTGACTTAAATTTAAATGTTATATCTATATTATGTTATATTATAATTCGACGTTATAAATTAGCTATCAACTTTAAAATGGTCAAACGGTTGATATAAATCTTGTTGTGCTTGACCATTTCGCAGAAAAATCAACCCTTCTCCATGTTTTATAGTACCGATTTTATAGATTGGTTGTGCGAAATGTTCGCTAAACTCAGCAGCTAATAAATCAAAATTATTAGGCGCTACAGTAAAAAACAAAATATAATCCTCACCACCAGTGATCATACATTCTACTGGGTCAAGCCCTAAAGCAGAGCAAGCATTTATTAAATTAGAGCTAGGAAAAAGGGAATCAATGTCTATTGTAACCATTACTCCAGAAGCTTTAGAGAGTTTGAGCAGATCAGCATATAATCCATCTGATACATCCATCATGCTAGTGATTTCACTTCTAGCCCCGAGCCATTGACCTTGATAAGTCAAAGCATTTGGACGAAGAAATTTTTCTTTTACTTGCTCAAAACCATTTATGCCTCTTTCTAAAGCAATGAACCCGGAATAGGCTTCTCCCAGATCACCAACCACACAGATAATATCGCCACTGCTTGCACCACTGCGTAATTTAACTCGGTTGCGTTTAGTTTTACCAATAATTGTGATACTGATACATAGAGAATTTGCCCCAACTGTATCTCCTCCAATCAATGATATATTGTTTTCTCGGCATATTAGTGTAATATGATGTAAAAATTCATCGATCCAAGATTTTGTTAATTCATGTGGAACTCCTATACCAAGCAAAATTGCTGTTGGAACTCCACCCATCGCTGCGATATCACTTAGATTAGCGTTCATTGCTTTATGCGCCAAACTATTAGCATCAAAATAGCTAAGGCGAAAGTGTTTATCTTCCAGAAGCAGATCTTTACTGACGATATAATTCTCTTCACTCACTGGTAGAACAGCTGCGTCATCGCCAATGCCAATACATTCTGTCCAATGATTCAAAAAATTTTGCTGGAGCTTGCTAATAATTCTATCTTCAACTGACATTTTGTTAGATAATATAGGTTAGTTTGTTGATATAGCAATATACTATTAATCCATTTTGTTAAAGGTTTATCTTCATATTATATTAATAATATAATAGCTATCTAATGGTATTGAAGGTACTATATATAATAAACAAACCAGCCGGAAGTACCTAAGTTAAAAATTTATTCTAAATGTTTTAAAACCTGGTTAAGCAGAAGAGTACCGCGAGCCGTGGTTTTGATTCTAGAATTTTGCTCGTCATAATCTATCAATCCGTTTTGGACCAACTCTCCAATCTTAGTAAGGTCCATTTCTATTTTACTCTGATCATAGTCTCCTGCTTTATTGGTTTGAATCTCGATCCCTTCTCGTAGACGCATACCCATTATTATTGCTTCAGTTCTTTGTTGCATTAAAGGAATGATCTCAGCACTATAAATTCCTGAAGCTAGAGGATTAGTGCAAAAATCAATATTTTCCTGATTAACTTGATTTAACCATGTTTGGGGTGATTTATGCTCAACTGTTGCAATCTTGCTACAATTTGGCGTTGTTCCAATATTATGACTAAGATCACCCTCTTGACTAATATATCCAGCTAAAATATCATTATACTCAATTCTACCATGGGCCCCAGGTCCAACTCCAACAAATTCTTGATAACGCCAATAACAAAGATTGTGGCGACATTCAAATCCCGACAAAGAGTGGTTCGAAATTTCATATGCAGGCATTCGATACTTGTCCATAATTTCCTGAGTAGCTTCATACATCTCCGCACATATATCCTCATTGAGCGGAATTAGTTTTTTGTTTTGATATAGATTATAGAACTTGGTTCCTTCTTCTATCGTTAGTTGATAGAGCGACATATGGGGCGGAGTAAAATTTATCAGTGCATTTTCCAGCTCTTTCCTCCATTCAGCTGTTGTTTGGTTCGGTAAAGCATAAATTAAGTCAAACGAATAATTGGCAAATGTCGATGCAACTTTTTCTAAGGCTTGAATTGCTTCTGCTGAACTATGCTCCCGTCCTAAAAAAAGTAATTGCTGATCATTTAAGCTTTGAATTCCTAAAGATAATCTATTGATGCCAGCTTTTTTAAAATCTTTGAGTTTTGCAGATTCAACCGAAGTAGGATTTGCTTCCATCGTTATTTCCGAATCAGTAATATCACACATCTCTGACAAATGATCAATGATCCGACCAATCAATTTAGGTTCAGCCAAAGAAGGGGTTCCACCACCAAAAAAGATACTATTTAGTTTGCGGTTTTGCAAAATTGGTTTATAGAAATTTATTGCTTTGATATATGATTCTTCCCAAACTTGTTGATCTATTTTGCTACTAACATGGCTGTTAAAATCACAATATGGGCATTTCTTCTTACAAAAAGGCCAATGTATATAAATACTTGCTTCTTTTTTATTCATTTGGTTGTTTTTTAAATTTTTCAGCTAGACTTTTTTGAGCAAGTAGCTTTTTTATGTTATCATTAGTGGTATAGAAAAATCCCCATCGCTTATCACCCCAACTATAGACTTGAGTGCTGAGATGCTTAAACATACATTTATGTAAAACATTCTGAGAAGCAAAATTATCATCCCTTGCTAAAGCAAAAACTTTGGGAACACCAGGAAATTTTTCTATTATTTTCTGTAAAATAGCAACAGCTAGTTCTGTGGCATACCCCTTGCCCCAGAATTTTTTATGTAATCTGTATCCTATCTCTAAATTTGGTGATCCGTTTGGGTTAGGAGCTAGGCGGTTTTTCTCTGAAGTTTCAGGACCAGCAATGGTAAAACCAGCATACCCTATAAACTCATCGTTATCTTTGAGAAAAACCGGAACTTTACCAAATTGATGTTGTTCCCAATGTGACGTAAGTTTTAAAAACCATTCTTGAAGTTCGTTAAGATCATAGCCATCAGACATAACATCTAAGAGACCATCGCCTTCTAAAACCCAAGTAATAAACATGTTAAGCTCATTTTGTTGAAACGGTCTTAGGTATGTTCTTGATGTTTCTAAGAAAATGTTTTTATTATAACTATTTTTATTCATTCAGTAGCTATCCCAATTAACTGATTAAAATAACTTTATATGAGCTCTATCTAAAAACAAAAGAAGCGATCAGTAGCAAGTACCGATATAGCACATTGACGTAATAACACACTAGTATATTCAAATAGCATCATTCATAATTTAGAAAAAGTTTTAATTTTTAAAGCATGAACTCTATTCATAATTTCAGACCCCAAAGCTTCATAAACCATTTTATGCTGTTCCAGCAAACTGATTCCAGTGAACAGAGTGCTGGTTATCATTAAATAATAGTGATTACCATCTCCAGCTGTATCTTCAATCACAATGTCAGCGTCAGGAAATTTTCTCATCAATTGACTATGTAATTCATCAACTATAACATATTCCATGTATTTTTTATATATTGTGGTTTAGATTTAACATTCTAAGAGTAATACTAACCCTAATTATATAAATAAGGCAAGAGTTTATTGCATTATAATTAAATAATATACACAAACAAAAGAAGATAGGAACTATATTCATATCTTTAAATCTATTAATTTCAATTAATACTAGATTGTAGATTGCGAAAATATAAATAATTATACATAATCTAAAGATATAAAAAAATATATCAACTATGAATCAATTACAAAAATTAGTGGATCAGGTCAG
>CALKVD010000160.1 GCA_937996615.1 uncultured Rickettsiales bacterium
GTTTGGAAAAATTATCAAGTATCATAATATCTGTATGATGTATAATTTTGTCGATTACTTCTTTACCCAGGTGCTTTAGTAATTTTAGATGATTTAGGCTTAACTGTTTGAACTTGGATGCGATTGATTGCATACTCAGAATATGATCAGTTATGGCTGTATCTCCTAGCTCGGTAAGAAAACCAAGCTGTGATTTTGTGAGACTAATAAAATTGCGTATAATTTGATATTCTTTGAACAAATTTTCTAAGTTTTTTTTATGACTTGGATTGGTGAGAAAACCAACATGATGATGTTCTAATTTTAGAAAATAATTCATAAAAGTATTATTTATAAAAATCTTAATGATTGTATTGCGAGTATTATGGTTGCTGATAAGCTCAAAATGATGTGAGCGCAGCTGTGGAAAGCTTGTCCTGTTTAAAGGGTTTTTTATTATTGCTGATATAATTTGGCCATCTAGATCACCAAGATTTTTTATATTCTCCTCTGTCAGATCTTGAAACCAATTTCTTCTTCCCGATTCCTTGAGAATTGGGAAGACTGTTTCAAGATCTTGTTGCATCAAAAAATTGACATGATAATCCTTGAGTTCTATGACCCAATCCACTAGCTTAGGCTGATTTATAGTTTCTAATACTATCTGATTGGTAGTATCCAAGCTCTCAATCAAATCAAGGTGATATTCTTGAAGACGGGGTAAGATTGCTAGCATTTCCCTATTTTTATGCATCAAAAAAATTAGCTCTTCGTTTTTCGGATTATTAAGAAAATCAAGGTGATGTTTCTGCAGAGATCTCCCCCATGTTTCCCCATAATAATCATATAAGCAGAGTAACAAAATTGGTGAGTTGTTCGAAAGATTTTTTATTCTTTCAGGATTAATATAGACAAAAAGTTCTGCTAGATGTGGATCGCGAGAGCTTTTTAAGCTAAGTTCTTGTTTGTTTTCATTTCTGAATAATGCAATATGATGCTTTTCAAACATTGCAAATAACCCAATTATTTCAGGATTTTGCATCAGATTTATTGCAATTGCACTTTTATAATTGTGCCTCAAATAATAAATATGATCTTTTGTATATTGTTGCAAACCACCGAGAATTTGACGGACTTTTTTAGGATTATCAGCATTATCAGCAATATTTTGTGCTATTAGGTCTGTAATCGGACTGCAGTTTTGATCATTCAAAAGGCTAAAAATGCTATTATAATCATAATCTTTAGCAGCAGCGCCGCTAAATTGCTCTCTTCCTTGTATATTGCTAAAAATCTCCAGACTTTCAGGATTTCGAATTATTGCTAATCTAGTTCTTTCATATTTTGGATTGTTGAGAAATTCCAGATGGTCTTCTCCTAGATTCGGTTCAATATATTGTGCAGCTTGGTTTGGTTGCCCTAACATGGATGAAAAAGTATTATTATGAATTGATAGGTATTGTTATACTCAAGATTATGAATAATACAATAAAAAAATCTATTTTTTAAGATAAATTTGCAGTTTTATTGTAAATTTAGCCATATTTACTGTTAAATACATACGTATTTTCAAGGTGTAATGGTTGTTATTGTTTTTTGAGTAATAAAATATAACTCATTCTAGTTTTAGGTTAGATTATAGTGATCGATTAAATTACCTTATTAATTTCACCTGTATAAGATTTGATAGTGGAATCACTACAATAAAACACAAAAGCTGACTAGTGATCTTTAATTTTACTCTTGGCGGATGCAGATCATCTATTATTTTATTAGATTCTTTTGTTGAACTGGCCCTTTAATATTATCCAATATTGTTGAAGCTAGATGTTTTTTGCTCAGCCCTTGAATTAAAAACAGTGCTGAAATGACAAACGCTGCTCCTATAGCAATCCCGTATAATGGTGGTATATTTGGTAAGCGATGCAAACAAAATATTGCAGATGTTGCTACTCCGACTGCACCAAACAAAATCCTTTTCTCACCAACAAAATATAATGAATCATCAATCTCCCCTGCTTTGGCTTTGTTAAAAATCGTCAATATTTCTTTATCTTTCATTAAGTCAGAGATGACTTCTAATTTGTTCAGATTGGATATAAAGTCCAAGTGATGAGGTTTCAAGTCTGCAAACCACCACTTCGATTTTGAATCCCTCATTATATATTCAATGACCGTGCTACGATGATTTTGAATCAGTTTGCTAAAAAAGGCGCAATGCTCGGGTTTAAGGTTTTCAAACCAATATTTATCTGCAGGATTTTCTATGATCCTTTCTATCATATGGCTATTTTTAGTTTTGGTTAGGGTGTTGAAAAAGGCGCAATGTTCTGGTTGAAGGCTTGCAATCCACTCTATTTCTTCGGCACTCTGCATAATATTTTTTAGAGTTGTAGCTCGATCTTGCCGAGCTAGTTCGCTAAAAAAAGCGCAATGTTCTGACCTGAGCTTAATAAACGCCTCCCTTAGTCTTTGGTCAACAAGCAGATTCGCTATAATATTGTTATATTTGTAATAGCTGACGGTAGATAGAGCGTAATCATGATATGATTCGAGACTTTTTAGCCACGACTGTATATTTTTGTCATTTTGGACCATTGATACAGTTGGTCCATAGTTGTTTTGCTGTAAATTGTCTAGAACGTACTTTTGCGATGGGCGGCTTTGCCCGATGTCTTGGACGAAATTTGGATTATTGTATTGTTTCTCATCGAATTCTACCATATATATAAGCTAAATAAGTTAGTTATACTTATATTCTATAATTTTTATCTAAATAATTCCACAAAATAAAATTGTTTTTTTATTTTTTAGCTGCAATCTAGTGTCATCTTTTTTGATCCATAGCTGATTTTGATTCAAAATTTTCTCTGTATTATTCGTTTGTTGCAGCAGTGCATATCAATGCTTTTTTTTATGTTTAACTATCTTATTGTAAAATAGTTTTTGCCGATTCAGACTATTATTTGATGGAAAAGGTAAAATTGCTACCTTTGAATCGGCGGCATATAGGCAATAGTTATATTTTTGTGGATAATTGATTCAAAGATTCAATTGTTGAATTGAAAATCCCTCTCCTGCAGTCAAATCACCACTGCCGACCCTGGTTTGTTTTTAGATCAACCTTATTGCCCAGGTGCTGCAAATGTCCGATCAATGCATCGAGTTCGGTGATGTCACTGCTTTGGTTATTAAACTTGCGGATCGTTGCATTAGGATATCGTTTATTAAAATCCTGAACTTTGTTACTATCGGTTTCTAGTCCTAGTTGTACTAACAAATCTTGATAGTAGTTTGAAATGTCATCGTCGCAATATGGAACCCCAAGCATTCGTAGAATTTCCATATTCCGTTGCAATTCACTGACATTTAGTTTTGTGAACGATAAAAATCTATATCCTGGCATAATTGATTCAGGAACTACCGACCTTGGATCAATCAGGTGGGCGATATGCCAATCGTCGGAATACCTCTCTCCGACTCTTGCGAGGTCCGGGCCCGTTCTTTTGGAGCCCCAGGCAAACGGATAGTCATACATACTTTCAGCTGCCAGTGAGTAGTGGCCATAGCGTTCGACTTCATCGCGGAGGTAGCGTATTTGTTGGCTATGGCAATTGTAGCAACCTTCTCGTTTATAGATGTTGAATCCTGCTAATTCGAGTGGGGTATAGGGGCGCATTCCTTCGATCCGTTCGATTGCGATTTCTTTTTTGAACAGGGGTAAGACTTCGATCGCACCACCAATGGTTGAGACTGCGACAATCAGCACAAGCAAGATGAAGATGCTTTTTTCAATTTTAGAATGGGGGTTGTTGGTAGTGCTCATGATACAATTTATATTCAACTATTAATTAGGCCGGAAGTAGTTGCAGCATTTTTGATACTATAAGCTGATGACGGTTGCGCAAGTTGTCGGATCATTGTCGTTTCGCGATTTGCATTTATTTTATCTTCTGGAGTTTTTTCTGGAACCGATCTGATTGTCATAATAACGTTATAGATCATTACCAAAACGCCAGACAAAAAACATAAACCGCCAACACCTCTGATTAGGTAATATGGTTTTAATGACGCGACAACATCAATAAAAGAATAACTCAAAAAACCCATTTCATCATAGCTGCGCCACATCAATCCTTGGGTAATGCCTGCTGCCCACATTGATGTTATATATAAAACTATCCCAACAGTTGCAAGCCATAGGTGGACGCTCAGCAGCTTGTTTGAAAACATTCCGGGTTTTTGCCATAGTATCGGGACCATATGGTATAATCCGCCAAAGCTGATCATCGCAACCCAGCCAAGAGCTCCGGAATGGACGTGACTGATGATCCATTCGGTATAGTGAGCCAGGGCGTTCACTGATTTGATTGCAAGAACTGGCCCTTCGAAGGTGCTCATCCCATAAAACGCGACCGCAATAACCAAAAATTTTAGGATAGTATCTTCGCGCAGTCTGTCCCAAGCGCCTGACAGCGTCATAATCCCGTTAACCATTCCGCCCCAAGAAGGAACCCAAAGAATCAGTGACATCGTCATTCCTAGAGTTTGTGCCCAATCTGGCAGTGCGGTATACTGGAGGTGATGGGGCCCAGCCCAGATATAGATAAAAACCAGTGCCCAGAAATGCATAATCGATAGGCGATAGGAATATACTGGCTTTTGGGCCCTTTTAGGAATAAAGTAATACATCATTCCTAAAAACCCAGCGGTTAAGAAAAAGCCGACTGCGTTATGGCCATACCACCACTGTATCATCGCCGACTGTACTCCTGAAAATGCTGAAACGCTGTGGGGACTGTTCCAGCTAATTGGAATTGTAATGTTGTTTCCTATATGCAAAATTGCAACAACAACTATAAATGCTAGAAAAAACCAATTAGCAACATAGATATGTGGCTCTTTGCGTTGACGTAGAGTTGCGAGGAATGTAATCAGGTAAGCCGACCAAACGATCAATAAAAGCAAATCAGCATACCACTCGGGCTCCGCGTATTCCTTTGCTTGCGTTATGCCGAGCATATATCCACTTCCAGCAAGTAACAAAAAAACCTGATATCCGATAAAAACAAACCATGCTACCTTAGGTAGTGCAAGAGTTGCGGCAGAAGTTCGCTGGACAATGAAAAATGAAGTCGCCATTAAGACGTTGCCGCCAAAACCAAAAATCACCCCAGTGGTATGAAGCGGTCTGATTCTACCAAAGGTTGTCCAGGGCAAATCTAGATTGAGCGATGGGAATACCAACTGAAACGCAATTACAACCCCAATAAACATCCCGACACATCCCCAAAATAACGCTGCTATTGTGAAGTAGCGTACTATTTGGTCGTTATAGAACGATTGATCCGATGATTGAATTGAGCTGCTAGCCATTTTAACTTGGTACTCTATTAATTTGTTATATCATTTTGTCTCACTGTATTAATTTTTGATGCGACTAACCATTAAACTTCTTAATGTAAAATTACTACTATAGTAATCCTATATTATAAATAGTTGAAGTAATTTTTGATATATTTTTCAGCCAACTGTTTTAAAACAATTTTCTTATTACTTCTATTACTACCAGAAAGTAAGTAATATACCTATTATAGGGTATTAGTTTATAGTAAATAACATAACTTAGGAAGTACCATAGACGATATTTTTTTAACTTTCTGTTAAGTCTCTGATAAATCTTCTGAAGTATTTTTATTTTTTTAGTAGCTTCCTTTTGATTATATTTAGCATTTCTGTCCTATTATAGCTGAACCCGCTCTTGGCCCACAGATCTTTTGCTTCATTGAGAATTATACCAATACTTTTTGCTTCTATTCCCATTTTTTTTATATCATTACCATTGACTGGCAATATGTCATTATGGCTTTTGCTATTAACATATAGCGTTCTTATATCATGATATGTATCATCACCCCCCAAAATATAATTACGTAATAACAAAGATTGATATAGAGTATGTCCAATCCTAAACAACATCTCCCTTTGATTAGATTTTGTTATTCCGACCTCCTGTCGTATTTCTGCAACAGTGGTGATATATTTTTTATCTTGGTTGCTTAATTTCCAATCTTCGCATAATTTTTTTATATCTGCTTGATCATACCCTAAAACATAAAGCAGGGCTGATAAATTAGCGATCGGGTGATTTGAGATAAACCGAAGATTTGCAATTTCTTTGCTTGTGTAATCTTGTGATATTGTGTTATCTTGGAGATACAGCCACTGGAACATCCCAGCTTGATACATTTGAGCCAGAATTTTGGGACTGGTGTCGAATGACAAAATTTTCTTAACCTCTCCCCAAATCCTTTCTCTCGATAATGATTTTATATTATGCTGTAAAGAGATGACCACCTCCAGTTGTTCTGGTTCTATCTCGCTGTTCAGATATGCAACAAAACGAAAGTAACGTAAAATCCTCAGATAATCTTCTGCTATTCTTTTTGCTGGGTCGCCAATAAATTTGATCTGATTATTTTTTAGATCTTCAATTCCGTTGAAATAGTCATATACCTTGCCGCTACTATCCAAAGACAAGGCGTTAATAGTGAAATCTCGCCGTGCTGCATCGCTTTCCCAATTTGTTCCAAATTTTACTGTGGCATACCGTCCATCACATTCCAAATCTTGACGAAGGGTTGTGATCTCATATGTATTATAGCTTTTTTTTTGATTGGGGATAGTTGGATTGTCTTCTATAATTGCAGTAACGGTTCCATATTTAATTCCTGAATCAATGATATTGATGCCTGCTTTTGAGATAATCTCCTTGACTTTGTTTGGCTCTAGGTTGGTTGCAAGATCAATATCTGATTGATAGTGGGTTGGGATTTGAGCTTGATTTTGTAAATTGTTTTGCGCCGAGCTGGTTCCCGGATTAGACCTATTCGTTGTTGGATTTGTTGGTTTTTCTGTTGAGAACGGATTATAGTAATAGTTTGGTTGAGGAAAATTAGAATGCAATTTTTTATATATTATATCACGGACATATCCACCTATAACTCTAGCTTCTCCATATTTATTAAGGATTTCTAGCAAAAATTTGGCTTCAGCTGGTAAATTACAGTTGACTAATTCTATTCTATGCATTTTTTATTGGTTTTTATCTATTTTTTTATTGGTTTTAAAATATGAAGATTTATTAATCAAATCGCCAAAAGTCAAAAGTTTGTAGTTTACTTTTCACTCTTTACATGTTACTCAGTAATTTGTTGTCGTTTTTAATTATAAATAAATTAGTATCACATGGCAATAGACTCTAGATTTTTTATCAATCACGGACCTTTCAAGCTTATTGAATTGATGCAATCGCTAGCAATTCAATACGAGATTATTGGTGATCCAAATATTTTGGTTGAAGACGTCGCTGTTTTGGCTGAAGCCAAATCGAGCCAGATTACGTTTTTTGCTAACCATAAATATACAGAACAGCTCCACCAAACCAAAGCCGGGGTATGTCTAATCAAAGAGGTTGATATTCCAATTGCGCCAGAATCCTTAACTCTAGTTGTGGTAGAAGATCCATATTCAACTTATGCGAGAATAGTCGGGGTTTTTTATACTGAGCGTTTTATTCTTGATCGCAACTTGTCTCAGATTTCTCCTGGTGCATACGTTAATGAAAGTGCGAAAATTGGCCAACGGGTTTATATTGAATCCGGAGCTTATATTGGCGCTCTTACAGTTGTTGGCGACGGGTGTATCATTGCAGCTAATGCTTATATAGGGGACGGCGTAACTTTAGGCCCAAATTGCAGAATTGGTCCAAATGCTAGCATTATTCATAGCGATATAGGTCGCAATTGTGTTGTGTATCCCGGAGCAAGGATCGGTCAAGACGGATTTGGCTTCGCTCTATATCAAGGTGAAACCCATAAAATCACCCAACTAGGTAGAGTCGTTGTTGGGGATAGAGTCGAGATCGGCGCCAATACTTGTATTGACCGAGGGACGATCGAAGATACTAAAATTGGTAATGATACTAAAATAGATAATCTGGTGCAAATAGGTCATAATGTTATAATTGGTAATTCTTGTATAATTGTTGGTCAAGTCGGAATTGCTGGTAGCACCACTCTCGGTGATGGGGTGATGATCGGTGGTCAGGCAGGTGTTGCCGGCCATTTGCAAATTGGTGCTGGAGCAATTCTCGAATCACAAAGCGGCGTAACTTCCGATATAGAAAAAGGTGGTAGAGTCGCTGGACATCCTGCTGTCCCTGCTATGCAATGGAGAAGGCAGCAAGTTTTTTTTCAAAAGGCGGTCTCTAAATCGGACAAGTCCAATTAGGATAGGTCCAATTAATCTCTAAACCTAAGGTTGTACTAAATTTTTACAGTATACCACTCCAAAACAACTCCGCTCCTATCTAATGTCATAATTGTATCATAGTATAGCGACATAGCGTCACACTATAATAGTGTCCTAACCTAACCCATAATCTCAACCTAACTCTTTAGGCATAGCTTTTAATCAGCATTACATCCCGCGGTGATAGGACCCCATCGTTGGCTGATTCAAATAACACAACCTCTTCCCATTTGTTGCAGGCATAATGGATAATCTGCTTCAGTCTGTTGGTACTGGTGCCAACATCATTTAAGACATCAATTTGATAATGTGCTATTCTTTGCAAAATTTTAGTAAAAAACTCTTGCATAAA
>CALKVD010000161.1 GCA_937996615.1 uncultured Rickettsiales bacterium
TCTGCTTTTTGCAGTGAAATTTCCTCCATCTAAAATCTTGCCGTTAAAGTTATTAACCCCGACTACTCCTTCGTATAATACTCCTTCAAATTCGCTTTTTGCTATATTAATATTGTCGCCAAGATTAACATTGGCTAGTTCAAGATCTATATTCATATTGTAATGATTTGCTGAAAATAAATTTAGCTCTCTGGCAAAAGCTTCTTGATTTGCTAGATAGATATTTTTTAGATCTGGATTTTTTTTGATACTCTCTTGCAATTCTAAGTTGTTTGGTAATGTTTTTAGCAATAGTGGTAAATCAAGTCTATCAATTTTGCCGCTTATCTGGAAGTATGGTTTGAGATTCTTTAAATCTAATTTTAATTTTAAATCTCCTTCCAAGATCGAAGAATTGATTTTTAGATTGATGAAATTGAGATGTCCTGGTTCAACTTGGAGTAGCATCGATGAATTATCTAGTTTGATTTGATCAAAAGTTGAGTTAGCTAGATTCAGCTTTAAGTTCCATCTAGAATTGAGATATCGAAGCCAAGAGTGGTCATCGGTCAGTTTAAAGTATAGGTCACCAGTTTGATCGGAATCAGCTGTGTAGAGCTTCAAAATATAATTATATAATTGAGGGGATGTTGTAGTTTTTTGTAAATCGATTCCTTTAAGATTAAGTTCGCCATTCATTTTGGTGATATCATCGCGATCAATTATCATTGTGAATTCGCCATTAATGGCAGAATTGTTAGCAAACTTACCATTAATATTTTTGATACTCAGCCGAGCTGGAGCTAGAATCAAATCCAGTGATAAAGTACCTGGGGTTGTGTTATATTGATCCGTGGTAATAGGATTTAAATCTTGGTTACGGTTGTTATTTTGCTCGTTATTTTTTTGTGATCCTTGATATAGTCCTAGATCTTCTAAAACCATCTCAGATTTGTCATTTAGAAATTCTAGCTTTCCTTGAAATCTCGGTATAATTCCATCGGTTGCAATCCCATTCATCTTTACTTTCGTTCCTGCTGCGTTGCTAAACGATAGGTTATCAAGGATATAAACTCCTTCGGTGCCAACAGCTACTAATTCAGTATTAGCTATTTCATCATTTAATAGTTTTATTTTTTTAATTGTCACATCGATCAGAAATTTTAAATTTTTGTCTAGATTCAAATCAAAGTATTTGGTTGCTTTTATAATCGCATCATAGTAAATATTTTTATTATTTTCTTTTAGTGTTAGCATATGTTGCATATCGATCTCATCTATTTCCATTTTTGCATCTAGGATTGTGTTATCAAATAGATGTGTGAAGCTGATTTTTCCTGGGATGTTCAGTCTTTCTTGATCTGATTCTGTTCTAAAGTTATGAATAATTTTTCTACCATTTTCTGTATTGATTTTTGCAGTAACGATAACGCTATTTCCGGTTGATCCAAAATACCGGCTGAAATCAAAGCTAGTATCGTTTGAGTCAATGACTTGATTAAGATGATTAATTGTTTTGACTAGGTCGACAACTTCAAGTTTTATTTGGCC
>CALKVD010000162.1 GCA_937996615.1 uncultured Rickettsiales bacterium
TATTTTTGTTTTTAAGAGTGCTTAATCAGCATAAGCCTTCTGGTTTTTCAAATGTTCAGAAATTCTCGCGTGAATTTGAAAAAGGATTTGATGAAAGACTTCAAAACTTAATTCAAGCTCAAGATAGTGCTAAATCACTTCTTGGAGGCATGGGCTTTATTTCTGAGTCGCTTTTAAAAGATGATTTAGTTGGACTTATTTATAAACATCTAAAAATATGCTTTTTGGGGCTTTGGGGCATAGGCTCAAAAAACGGAAAAAATATCAAATTTATTGAAAAAATAAATAAATTAAAAAATTTTTTTTGATACAGCATTTATAATTTGAAAAATTATAAATGCTGTGCTATACCGCTCACTGTATACATTTATTTTTAAAACTAATCAAGTGTCAATCTTACAATCAATAAAAGAATACATGCCTAGTATTCACAAAGAAGGCCATTTAATAATAATATTATTCATTTTGGCAGATCTAGTATTATTCGCTGTTGCAGACTTTTTAGGATGGATGGGGCTAATCATGGTAATATGGTGCTTTTTCTTTTTTCGCGACCCAGAAAGAGTAACACCATCTGACCCTACTCTAGTTGTTAGCCCTGCTGATGGTTTAGTTGAAGCAATTGTTGATACTCAAGGACCAGCAGAACTTGGACTGGAAAATCAAACAATGACCAGGGTCAGTATATTTCTTAGTGTTTTCGATGTCCACGTTAATCGGATACCTGTGAGCGGAACAGTCACTGAATTAAAATATCGCCACGGTAAATTCTTAAATGCCTCTCTTGACAAAGCAAGTGAACATAATGAGCGTCAATCAGTCTTGATCAAATCCGATGCAGGACCTGAAGTTGCAGTGATCCAAATAGCTGGACTGATCGCAAGAAGAATTGTCTGCGATTTAAATCCAAACCAAACAGTCAAAGGGGGGGATCGTTTTGGCATCATCAGATTCGGCAGTCGCGCAGACGTCTATCTCCCACTTGGGACCAAGGTTAATGTTTTAATTGGACAAAGAATGATTGGCGGAGAAACAATAGTCGCTAACCTATAAAGTTATAAATCCAGGTTATTATTCTGAAACAAAAAAATGAAGATGTTCAAATCCAAAGGAATACCATTACATAAGCTATTTCCAAGTATAATAACCATCCTCGCTCTATGTGTTGGCACAAGTTCAATCAAATTTGCGCTGGAAGGAAAATTTGAATTTGCAACTATGCTTCTGTTACTTTCTTGTATTCTAGATGTATTAGATGGACGTGTTGCTAGAATGCTACATGCAACCTCTGATTTTGGTGCCCATCTCGACTCATTAGCTGATATGGTAAATTTTGGAGCAGTACCAGCGATAGTACTATATCTGCAGATAATGGATTGGGCAAATTACCCCATACACAACCTGATTTCTAATACAGAGAATAAGTTTCTATGGCTCTCTCTTCTAGTTTATATTAGTTGCGGCGCTTTGAGGCTTGCTAGATTTAATGTACAATCTTTCGGCAAAAAAGACCAGAAGCAAAAGCCTAAATATGAACAAGACGACTATGATATAGCTTATATGAACCTGATCAGCAGTGGTCACTTTTCTAACGGAGTACCGATCACTGTAGCTGCGATTTTGGTTTTGGTTCCGGTTATGGCTTCATTCAAGCTATGTGATTATAACAGCATCATACTATCAACTTGGTTTATTATTATATATTGCATCATCATATCTTCACTGATGGTATGTCCAGTTCCAACCTTTACAACAAAACGGATTAGAATCGCTAAAAAATACATACCGTTTGTTTTAGTTGGATTTATTATTATGATAGCGTTTTTGCTTCTATACCCTTGGATCTATATGCCAATTATTTCACTAATTTATCTTGGCTCAATCCCTTTTAGCATTTGGCGATGCAGAACTCTAATCAACCAAACAGTTGATCAGCAAAAAATCGAGGGATTCTAATTAAAAATGCATTTAATAAAAGAATTGATCCCATTATTAGCATTTTTTGGTTGCTACAAAATCACTAACAGTATAGTTAGTGCTTCTCTTTTGCTATGTGCAATTGCAATAGGAGAAAACCTTTGGCGGTTTTATAAAAAATTACCCATCACTAAAATGAATTTGGTTGTTGCTGGCATTCTCCTATTTACCACAGCAATCAGCTTACTAACAGGCAACAGTAATTTTATCAAAAGCAAACCAACAATTTTATATTTATTTTTAGCTTGTATTATAATTTGGGCGATAATCACCAAACGTAATTTAATTAAAAACATAATCCAAAAAACATCGCCAGATACTAAAATTTCTCCTAGAGTTGCTAGATATATTCACTACCAATGGTTGTGCTTCTGCTTAGTTGCAGCAATTACTAATGAAATTACTTGGCGAACATATAGCGAAGAAATTTGGATCAATTTAAAGATTTTTGTTCTACCAGCAGCTTCTTTTATTTTAATACTCGGACAGTTTGCTTGGATTATCGCAAAAGCCAAAAAACCATAGATAGAATTAGTCACTATTCCTATTTATGCAGAAAGAACTCAGATTTAATAAGTAAAAACAATAAGAGTTTTTTTAACACCACTAGAGAGACGGATTAATTTTAATATAAACCAACAATGGATCATCAACAAAATAGTCAATCAAAAATAATACTTATCGCCGAAGCTAACAGCATCCCTTGTCGTCTTGATAAATTCATCTCACAAAGTATAGAAAAATATTCACGTAATGCGATTCAAGAATTAATTTCTCATTCTTTGGTTACAATTAATGATAAAATAGTTACAAGCCGCAAAGCTTTAGTACAACCAGAAGATGTAATTCAAGTTAATTTTGCAAAATCAAAATCTTCTCCTATTATTTTACCAAACAATGAAATAAAAATTGATCTGATATATGAAGATGAATGGTTGGCGATTATCAACAAACCAGCAGGATTGGTAATGCACCCAGGAGCCGGTACCACAGACGAAACACTAGCAAATGCTTTGCTCTCTCATTATGGTGCAAGTAATTTATCTCATTCCGATACAATCAAACCTGGTATCGTCAACAGATTAGATAAAGAAACTTCAGGCCTTATCATTATAGCAAAAAGTGATCATATCCATAATTTGCTCACATTGCAATTCAAAGAAAGAACAATCAAAAAAACTTACCTCGCAGTAGTCCATGGAGTTGTCAAAGCCCCACTCGGCACAATTCATACTAAAATCACTAAATCCAATCATAACCATAAAAAAATGATGGTCACAAAAGACCGTGGCTTAGAAGCTATTACCCATTATCGTGTTTTGGCTACGCATTCAAATATTAGTCTATTACAATGTCAAATTGAAACAGGACGCACCCACCAGATAAGACTACATATGGCATATCAAGGTCATCCTATTTTGCGAGATACTCTCTATGGCAAACAATTCAATCCTAGTGCAAAAGACCATTCTAGCAGAATGATAGACGCTTATAGTATCCTTTCACGCCAGGCACTACATTCATATAAACTAGCATTTAGCCATCCAATAGCTACAAAAAAGTCTTCTAATGAGTTAGAATTTACTGCACCTATTCCACAAGATATGATGCAAATTATTGATAATTTTGCTAATTTCTATTTTTAAATAAGACCTATGATCTGAATTAGTTCTTTTATGCAGCAGTTCCAGTTTTTTTATGCATAATATCGTTTAAAGATCCATATATTTTCTGGATACGTTCCAATTCGTGAGAATGCTGCTCCTTGCATATTTCTCCTATGTGGGAATTATCAAATCCCATAATATCCTCCATTTTCTTTAAACCGTTGCTTGTTGTTAGAATATCACCATTTGCTAATATCTGTTCTATAGTGTCAACTGCGTAAATCTTAGCACCAGGGAGATTAACATTATTTTCTTTTTTCTTAACTACAATACTTAAAATTTTTTCTTTGTCTTCAAACATTTTAGCAGCCTCCTCTTCAGAAAGAGTTATATCCAAACTATGCATCTTATTAGCTTCTGTATCTTTGATCGTTCTTTCGGCAATGAGTTTACCATCTTTACCATAAAGAGAGATTTTAATTGGATCACCACCCTGTTTTCCATCCAGCATATATCCAATTTTAACTTTGTTTTCAGAACCAACCTTAGCTTTGGTAGTTTCTAATATTATTGATTTGCCGACAATATTAGCACCAGTTTGGGTATTACTATTATGCTGCAAAACTCCAGTTAATTTATCGATTGAAGAATTCATTTCAGATAATTTTTCATAATTAGCCATTTGGTAAAATGAGTTCAACATCTCATTTGGATTCATTGGATTGTCAGGACTTTGATGCTTTAATTGAGTCATTAAAAGTTGCAAAAACATTTCTTTTTGCTCTTTAGCCTGTGCATCCATTGTTTTTGACGCTGGACGTTGACTAAATTTACCAGCAGCATTCAACGAACTAGATTCAGTGTTTTTTAAAATATCTAAATTAGCCATAAAATATACCTCGTTAATTATATTTTAGTTTTCAGCACTATCACTATTAATATCACCATGTGGAATAATTTGACGCTTGCGTCTGTCTTTCTTGATTTTGCTTTTCGGAGCTTCATAGCTTAGGTGACTTTCAAGATAATTCCCAAGAATTGTATCAAGCTCTTTTAGCTTACCATCAAAAACATGGTTTGCTCCATCTATCATTTGATAGTCGATTTCAATATTCCTTTGCTTACTGAGTCTTTCATATAATTTATACACTGACTCTTCCTTCACTATTTCGTCTTCCATTCCTTGAATAATCAGACCAGAAGCGGGACAAGGAGCAAGAAAGCTGAAATCAAACGAATCTACCGGCGGAGCAACAGCAACAAATTTAGAAATTTCTGGACGACGCATCATCAGCTGCATTGCAATCCAAGAACCAAAAGAAAAACCAGCCACCCAGTAACTTGATGCATCAGGCACCCTTGACTGCAACCAATCCAAGGCGGCAGCAGCATCAGTCATTTCTCCTGTGCCATAGTCAAATTGTCCTTGTGAATTACCTACGCCCCTAAAATTAAAACGCAATACAGAACAATGATGCGCAACAAAGCTATGGAACAAGCGATATACAACTTTATTATTCATTGTACCTCCATGCAGTGGGTGGGGGTGTAGAATCAAAACAGCAGCAGAATTGGGTACGACAGATTGACAGAATTTTCCTTCCAAACGTCCTGCAGAACCAGTGAAAACAACTTCGCGCATTTTGTTACCTCATTTTAATTTATTATATCTTATTAATAATTTATATTTATAACGTATTTATTAGCTATAGGCAAATTTATAGATTGCTTATCATCTTGCAACTTTAGGCTTAACAATTACTATTGTATCAGCGATTATGTC
>CALKVD010000163.1 GCA_937996615.1 uncultured Rickettsiales bacterium
TACCAGAATAGTAAGTAAATCGATTAAATAATTTTGATTATTTAATCGATTAAAACAAATATTAATAATAAAATAAATTGATAGTTTATTCTCAGTTGTTTTTAGTTTGAACCTTGTTTTCAAAAAAGCGCTGTAACCCAATTCCCATACCAGCTAGCGTCGTCACAAGATTTTAACCCATAAAGCCAAGTATCTAATCTGAACAACGGTCAAGAATGATGAATACTATGTCTGTTCGGGAATTCGCGTTATTAGCGCTTGAGATGCAGGAAGGGAGTCCTGACCGAATGCCGTAATTTATAGGTCTCTTTGTGGTAAGGGCGCTGAAGTTTTCGATTCTTTTTGGGAGAGATAATGGCGTCGATCCCCTGTATAGTAAATTTTTGTGGTTTGCCCATAGAATTAATAATCTCTAAAATCTTTAGCTAAGACTGTTGCGAGACGGAAAATTCAGTGTAAGTTTTAGAAATGCCCAGCGCCTTAAACCCCAGTGTAGTCTGACGCACATGAGGAATTTGAGGACGAACATGATTCAGAAATTACCTAAAAAATTTCCATCTCACAACAATCCCAAGCTGTATCATTATTAGCATTGCTGAGAATATTAATAATACAGTATTTTGATAGAATATTTCATATGCAAACTCCGATTTAGTTTACTACAGTTTTGCTTTAGCCATAATTGCATCGCTATCGTGGTCACCTCTCCACCATAAATTCTAAGCGTTTAGCTCTCGATAAGCTTAGGTGCAATCTACTGTAATAAGAGCTCTGACCTATGTATCATGCTGCGAGATGTAGTTTCGTACTGATCGAATCATATCCTGGTTGACGCTTGAGGCGTTAGGGATCCAACCTTGATATGACCTGGCATCAACCATCAGCTAGTCAAATCTGGATTAATACCTTTGCCTTCCCAGGCGACCCTGTCTCTCCAGCGATAGAATATCGTCGACGGGGGTATTTTTCCAGTCTCCAATAATCAGAAGTCTCAGAAGTCACCGGTACGCATAAATCCAAAAACTGTATTGAAAACTGCCGATCATCTTTTGCCAGTCCGCCCGCCCCAGATTCATTCTCCGCCTCGTGCATGAGTCTTTCCAGAAAACTCCAAACTTAATCAGAAATATCGGTCCCGTCGATATGCAGCCTTTAACATAAAAAACTCTTTAAAGCTGCTGCTTTTCTTGAACCATTTCATATACTTCTAAAACATCTCCTTCTTTAATGTCATGATAGCTTTCAAGCACTATTCCACATTCGAAACCTTGTTTCACTTCGCGAACATCATCTTTAGCTCGACGCAACGATTTCATTTTACCGTCATGTATCACAATACTATCACGAAGAACCCGAATATGCGAGCCGCGCTTGACCAAACCTTCAGTAACATAGCATCCAGCGATTTTACCTATTTTACTGACCTCAAAGACCTGCCTAATTGAAACCGAACCAAGAATATTCTCTTTGGTAATAGGTGATAAAAGACCACTCATCGCATTCTTCACATCATCAATTAGGTTGTAAATTATCGAATAATAGCGAATATCAACACCTAATTTCTCTGCTATTTGTTTGACTTGGGGAGTGGCCCTGACGTTAAAACCGATGATAATTGCGTTGGAAGCTGCTGCAAGCATAACGTCAGATTCGCTTACCCCCCCGACAACCTGGAGTAGAACGCGTAATACAACTTCTTTATTCTCGATTTTCTGCAAACTCTGGACTATCGCTTCAACCGATCCTTTAACATCGGCTTTGACTATAATTTTCAATTCCTTCACACTATTTTTAGCATTGGCAAAAAGTTGTTCTAGAGTAACCGAAGGTTTGGTTGCCAGTGCCATTCTATTTTCACGTTCTTGGGTTGCTTTTAATTCAGCGATCGCCCTAGCATCTCTTTCTTCTTTCATAACAGCAAACTCGTCACCAGAGGTTGGCACTCCGCTAAGACCTAGAATTTCTACTGGCATCGATGGTATAGCTTGTTTTAGGTTCTTACCCTTATCATCAATCATAGCTTTGATCCTCCCAAAATGAGTACCAGCTACAACTATATCACCAACTCTTAATGTTCCTTTTTGCACCAAAAAGGTCACTGATACCCCTTTGTTTTTATCAATTTTGGATTCTATTACCCGGCCTCTTGCGAACCGATTTGGATTAGCTTTAAGGTCAAGTAGCTCAGCCTGCATTAGGATCGCTTCCTCAAGTTTGTCTAGGCCCAAACCTTTTTGTGCCGAAACTCCAATAACAATAACATCACCACCCATGTCATCAGGAACAAGGTCATGACTAAACAAAGAAGTTTTCACCGCATCAAAATTAGCGTCGGGCAAATCCATCTTATTGACAGCGACGATGATCGGAACATTAGCAGCTTTAGCGTGGCTAATCGCTTCGATTGTTTGTGCCTTAATTCCGTCGTTAGCTGCAACGACCAAAACTACTATATCAGTAACTTGAGCTCCGCGCATACGCATTGCGGTAAATGCTTCGTGACCTGGAGTGTCGAGGAATGTGATCGACTTGCCGTTTGCTAACGTAACATGGTATGCGCCAATATGCTGAGTAATTCCACCATGCTCCCCTGCGGTCACATCTGTCGAATGCAGAGCATCTAAAAGCGAAGTTTTACCGTGGTCAACATGCCCCATTATCGTTACAACTGGTGGTCTATGTTCCATGTTTTCCAGATTTTCTTCCGGCTCTGCAAGCAAATTTTTTATTGTTTCACCTATGCTAACTCTTGTGGATTTATGACCGAATTCTTCGATAATCATTTCAGCCGTATCAGCGTCTATAATTTGGTTTAAATTGGCCATCACTCCAAGTTTGATCAAAGCTTTGATCACGTCCGTTCCTTTAACCGCCATCCGATTAGCTAATTCTTGAACCGTGATAGTTTCAGAAATTTCAACTTCTCTGACGATTTTTTCTGCAGCTGGTGCATATATACTTTGCTTTTTCGCTTTTTTCACCCCCCTAGATCTTCTGCTATCCTCAATATCAGAAGTGTCGTCGGTGTCGAATTGCGCTATTTGTGAAGCTGAAAGTTTTCGATTAGCCGTCGGATTATATTTGTTAAAATACTTCACAGCTTTTTTATTCTTAGTACTGCTTTCAGCTTCTTGCTCTTCCTCTAATAAGATTTTTTCATTACCATTAGTAGAAACAATTGTTTTCTCTTTTTGTTTACGCAAAGAAGCTGTGCTGAGTTTGTTTTCTTGAAGTTCGATTTGTTTTTCAGCTAGAGCACTTTCTTTTTCTCGATTACTTACTTCTATTTCTTTTTTAGATTTAAGATAGTTAAGGTTCTTGATTTCCCTCCCTCTGGATGCAATACTAATGCGTTTAGATTCTGGCTCACCAGTTACGCCAACAGTGATTTGTAACTCTTGCTCTTGCTTTCTGTTTTCATCACTTTCAGCAAGGACTGGCTGATTAGTATCATTATCGCTCTCAGCGTTTGCAAAATCTTCAACAGCCTGCTCGTTAGCCAAATCGTTTCCCTGCTCTTGGGCTACAACATTATCTTCTTCGATTTTGATTCCGATTTCTTGTTTGTAGCGAGTCTGAGATACTGGGTGATCAAGATCATTTTTAGCAGTTTTCAAATCCTCTAGTCTTTTTTTGCGTTCATTTTCGACAAGTTTAGAGCTTTGGTGTAGCTTATTGGTTTTCGCCGCCGCTTTACCACGCGATACTACAACGACAGTACCACCTTTGGTTGTTTCAACACTAGTAGGATCATCTTGCATAGAACTAGGCTTAGCACGCAGAGTTGTTCTAGCATTTAATCCTAAAATACGCCTTGATGGTGATTGATTTTCTTTTTCAGTAGTTGTCATTCTTAGTATAAAAATCTCAACATTAGTTAATACACAGGTTTTAGCTTGACTTATTACGCATTTAGGTTTTTCACAACGCTTTATTTATATAAAAGAAGCAATAATATACGTTATAAATGATTCGCTGTAAATTGCAAATCATAAAAAATATGATGCAGCAAAAATCTTAGATTTGTAGTTAGTTATTTGATAGCATAATAGTATAATACCATAGAATTAGCAAACAAACTCAAAATATAAAAAATTGAAAATAACCTTCTATATCTAAGCAATAATAGATTACCAACAGAACTAAAAATCACCAGACCAGGCATAGTCGCCAAACCAAAAACGAACATAGCAAAAGTAGCTTGTAATATATTTGCATTTGATCCAGATATGATAATCAGCATATTATAAACCAAACCACAAGGCAACAGACCCAACAACATTCCTAAAAGCAAACCTTGCCAACCAGTCGCACGCAGTTTTACGTTAGTGATTTTTTGAGCAACGTTAGGTAGAGAAAAATTGATGTAACTTAACACTTGACTTATAAATCTATTATTTAGCTTGTTCGTGACACCAAAAGTTTTTTTTGCTTCTAAAAAGGCAAAGATTAATAATACCGTAGCTAAAATCATCAAAATAGTGATTCGACCAACCAATACAATTATTTCTGGTAAATGACCTACAGCAATGACTTTCGTCATTGCTAATAGCAATGCAAACAATGCATAGGTCATCGCTTTACCACAATAGTATGGCAACGCAATTATTGCTTTGATCTTAGAACTTTGGTGCATTTGATTTGGCGAAATATCCATTAATCTCATACTTACTTGATTTGTTGCAATTGGCCCACACATGCCAATACAATGAGTAAAGCTGCCGCTAACACCGGTCAAGAGTACATTTAAAAGCAAGAGCAAATAACTATAATAATCAGTAACCATTAATTGCGGAATGATTTCATGTTGGCAACAAGATGGCATATTAGTATAACCTCAAAATGACAGGGAGTATGTTAAAAAAATTATTTATTAATTAAGCATAAAATAAATATCGAATGTAGCTTTATTGCCACAGTTTTGTTTCATCTTGTTGAGATTCAATCACAAAATCTTCCCCAAAATAAATAGAATGCTGCGGATCTAGATTGGCGTACATTTGAACTTGCCAGAGACCGATTGTTGGTAGAACAACTGATCCTTGATATAGATTGTCCTTTGCATAGTCTATATTTGTTATAATGTCTTTAAGATAGTTAGTAACTTTGCGTTTGATTTTAACAGTAAAATGATTTGGCAATAGCTTAGGATTGATTTTTTTGTTTAAAAGAAGCTGGATATTACAATATATACCAGAATCACCATTAATTCTTGGCTGCTTTCCGTTTAATTTTTTATATTTTTCTTTTTTATATTGCAAAACTTGATAACCGTTACAAGATAACGAGATTATACCATCAAAACCATTTTCAATCTGCCACTTATTTGCTTGAATCACCTCGTTATAAACTAACCCTTTATTATATGCATTCTGAGTTACTTGACCGTTGTCAGTTTTTTGTGCTAGACATATAAAAACTACATCTACTAAAATAAATGTTAGGAAGAGAAAAGCAACCAAACAAATTACAGTTCTTTTGGTTAACTTGTCTTTTGCGTCATCTCTAACCATTGGTGACTTAATGTTTGTATTATAATTTTATACCTTGGTATACCATATAATCCGGTAATTATACAACTAATAAAAAGCTTTTTAAAATATGCCTATAAAAATATTGATGCCAGCCCTTTCTCCAACAATGACCGAAGGTACATTAGCAAAATGGTTGAAAAACGAAGGTGATATGATTAAACCTGGCGACGTTATCGCTGAAATCGAAACAGACAAGGCAACAATGGAAGTCGAATCTGTTGATGAAGGAATTTTAACTAAAATTTTAGTTCCTGGAAATAGTTTTGGCGTCAAAGTTAATAGTATAATTGGCGTGATGAAAGAAGAGGGAGATTCGGATTCAGAAATTGAAGAAATTATTGAATCACTCAATAAAAACGACACCAAAAGTCAAAATAAAAGTAATAATACCGATGAAAACCAAAAAAACGCTGATAATGAAAAGATTAGCAATCAAAATGAGGCTAAATTAGGAGATACATGCAATAAAACAACCCAACACCCAACAAAAGAAAAAGTTTTTGTCAGCCCATTAGCCAAAAGAATCGCCGAGCAAAACTCTGTTGATATCAAACAAATTGCAGGATCTGGCCCACATGGCAGAATAATCAAATCTGATATAATAGAGTTTATAGAAAATCCAAAACCCCAAGAACAAATCATCAAATCAAATCAAATCACCAGAGAATTAAAAAGTGATAGCAGAATCCCGCTAACAACAATGCGTCGGGTTATCGCAGAACGTTTGCTCGAATCAAAACAAAATATCCCTCACTTTTATCTCAGCAATGATTTTGAAATTAGTGATTTATTAACCGCCAGAAACATAATTAATCAACAAGCCCCCTTGAATTTTGAAAAACAACCACTATATAAGATATCGATCAATGATATGGTGATTAAAGCTACTGCGGTGGCGATGCAGGCAGTACCTGAAGTTAATGCCGCTTGGGGAGGAGATTTCATTATGTCATATGGCGAAATCAATATCGCAATCGCCGTTGCTCTTGATGATGGATTAATCACCCCAATTATTAAAAACGCTGATCAAAAAACTTTGTCGCAAATTTCAAACGAGGTAAAAGAATTAGTTAAAAAAGCTAAAAATAATTTATTACGCCCCGAAGAATTTCAAGGTGGTAGCCTTAGCATTTCAAACCTTGGAATGTACGGGATCCAACAATTCAGCGCAATCGTAAATCCGCCACAATCCTGTATTCTAGCAGTGGGAGCTGTTGTTGAATCACCAGTTGTAAAAAATGGAGGATTAGTTGTTGGTAACACAATGAACGTGACAATATCTTGTGATCATCGTGTTATAGACGGTGCAATCGCCGCAAGGTTTATGCAGGCTTTGGGTAAATGTCTCAATAATCCGATTTTGATGCTAGCATAGAACGCTAGTAACGTGGTAGTATAGTAATATGAATAAATCCGTACTAATTGCTTGATTTCAAGGTGCAGATTATAAATAAAAAATTTATTGCAATTTTAGGCGCTATTACTGCGGCAATAGTAGTAGTTTATAGCTTTTTTTTGCTTTATACTTTCGATCTGAATGATACACATAGGGAAAAAATCAAAAACCAAATCAAAAACCAAACTAATCTAGATTTATCCCCCGCTTTTTCTGGTATAATCAAAGTACTACCAACACCAGAACTAGTGATTGAAGAAGTCAGTTTGAGCGACGAAAAAGAAATGATGGCAAGGGCAGATCGAGTCAAGGTTAAACTTAAATTTAGTGAATTTATTAAAGTTATAACAGAAGGCGAATTGGACCTAAATGATCTCAGGATTAGAATTATAGATGGTGAGCTAGACTTAGGGATCTTAGCTGAGTATATCAATAAAAAAGGTTTGCAACTGGAAAAAATAATTGACACAACCAAGATTGAGTTGCAAAACATAACCCTAGCATCAAGTCAGTATAACGGCTATTGGAACGATTGGAAGTTAACCAAAGGAAATATAACTCTGGATCCAAAAGGAGCGAGCTTTACTAGCAACATTCAGCATAATAAAATTAGCGCAAACCTAAACCTAGAAGCAGCAAAAAACAACCAAGGATTATACATCAATAAGTTTAGCTATAGCAGCGAGGGGTTTAATCTTACCTTTGGTGATGATCCAGAAAATATAGGAGATATAGCTCAAGGTACATATACTAATACAGATAAAGTACCAGTAACATTAGG
>CALKVD010000164.1 GCA_937996615.1 uncultured Rickettsiales bacterium
TGTAAATATCCTGTTGATCCTTGAGGCATGGGTGGTGGTGGCGCTTGGCGATGACCAGCAATAGGTTGTAGATATCCTGTTGATCTTTGAGGCATGGGTGGTGGTGGCACGATTTCAGTCAAACCGTTAGATCCTCCTCCATTTAACATCACTTCATATGCATCGAAATATTTAACTGGTTTATCAAAATTGATGATGGCAGGAATATTTCTAAGTTTTACACCATGGTCGTGGAGAAAAAATAAAATGCTATAAAAATTTCTCTCACTGGGTTTATAATGCCCACTTCGGTTAGATATAGCAGTTAATTGTCCGTTCTTGATCGCTAATTCTCCCGCAGCGAGTACACGTCCACCACTGAGAAAACTTGAATGATGAAATTCTGCAGCTTGGTGTGATTCTACGTAAATTTTATGATTGCCATCCATTACAAATATTCCCCAACCATTACCAGAAAATGCTGTGCCTATGTTTTGGGTGTCATACTTTTGGTTAAGATGATTAAAAAAAGTGCCACTTTGGATAATTATTTCTTTTGATTTTCGCTCTGCTTCACTTAAATATTCAACCTTGGTTGATTGTATTTTGTTTGCAATCCATCTATTCTTAGAAGAGGAATTAGCAGATGCAAGTATACATGGTATGTATTCTTTATCTAGCCATTCCACAAATCTTTTCTCAGAAGTACCTGACTTCCATTCTCCAAACGCATCCCTCGTAAAATCTCCTCCTGCAAAATGTGGCTTGACAATTTCTCTCCAACAATCTTCATTCATTATTTTGCCTTTGCCGCTAAATATACTTGAAAGCATGCTCCATCTTTCGCGAGCTAATAATCGTTTTTGAGCCAGTAGCGAATCTTGAGTGTTATTAGCTAATAGTATTTCATCTAGTCTAGCTAATGCTTGTTGTCTGACTGTTTCAACAGACGCCTGTTTGTTAGAACCTTTAGGTTTTTTTATGCTTGCATATTCGAGGTAATTATTGCAAGCGCTCAAAATAGCTAGTATAAACTGTTTTTCTATATCCTGGTTGTGGGGTATAGTTTCATATTTCTCTAATAATCTGTCAATGGTTATGACTAAAGTACCACGACGATTCAAAATTCCTGTTTTTGAATGCTTGATAAACTCTTTGGAAGTCCATATTTGTTTCATACACTACAGAATTGTTTATATAAATTTAATCATTTTTTAATATTAAATCAATATAATTTGTGATGAAATAACTTCAATTTGCCAGTATGGCTCATTAAGTTCATAAGATTCTTTTAATAATAGGGGAGAATTCTTGAAGAAATTTTATATAGTTCAATCGGTAGTGTGTCAGAATGATGGATGGATTTATATAAAAAGAAAGCAATGAGGAATTAGT
>CALKVD010000165.1 GCA_937996615.1 uncultured Rickettsiales bacterium
CTTTCTAAATCAGCCAGGGCAAGTTCTAGCCTGATGATTTCAGCGTCTCGAGCAGGGTTAACATCGCCTTCGACATGAATTATTTCGTCATGCTCAAAACATCTTAGAACATAAGCTATTGCATCAACTTCTCTGATATGGCCCAGGAACTGATTTCCTAAACCTTCTCCCTTGCTTGCGCCTCGAACTAATCCGGCGATGTCGACAAACTCCATCTGAGCTGGGATTATTTTTGCAGAATTTTCGATCCCTGCTAGTCTATCGAGTCTTGAATCTGGGACGTTGATGCTGCCGACATTCGGTTCGATTGTGCAAAAGGGGTAGTTAGCAGCTTCAGCGTCATTGCTACTAGTCAATGCATTAAACAAAGTTGATTTGCCGACATTAGGTAGTCCGACAATACCGCAGCGAAGAGCCATTATACAAAATCCTCAAATTAAATTAGCAAAAGAAAATTAAAAGCAAAATATGATATGTTGCAATACCTTAAACTGGTTTTTTAGCAACTGCAACCATCGCTGGTTTTAGCAAACGATCGTGGATGATATAGCCAGCTTGAATCACTTCAAGAATAGTATTTTCTTCTTCTGTGTTGCTAGGAATTTGGGCGATAGCTTGGTGATATTGATGATTAAACTCTTCTTTCAAAGGGAATAGTCGTTTGATTCCATTTTGGGCTAGAACTGATTCAAAGCTTTTGATTGTCATTTCAATTCCATCGACGATACTTTGGGTTGTAGGATCGTTGATATTTTCAACCTTGACGTGTGATCTGGCACGATGGAGATTTTCTAAAACTTCGACTAGTTCTTGAGCAAATTTTGTTAAACCATATTGTATTGAGTTTTCAATTTCCCGTTTGTGTCTTTTGCGTAGATTTTCGTTGTCAGCTTTCTCTAGCATCACTGCATTTTTGAGTTCTTGAATGTCGTTTTGCAGTTTCAAGAGTTGATTCTCTCCATCTTCTGAGCTTTCACAGGCAGATCTGACGACTGCAGACTCTTCGTTTATTGGATCTTTGAGATCTTCTACAGTTTCTATAGTTTCTACGGAATCGTTATGTTCTTGTTTATTGGTAGTCATTATTATTTTACCTAATCAATTAAAATTTATTGTGATATTTTAGTTTTATATATTATTTAGCACTTTTTCTCAACTCAAGGTATGGAATGGTTTGTTACACTGAGATAGGACAGTAGTATAGCGCTATCTAATCAATTTAAACTCTGTTCCATCTGCGAGGATCGTTTTTGGTTATGACGTGGTTAACAACTCGCTCAACGCCACTAACACTTGCTGCGATTTCAAGAGCCTTTTCTAGTTCATTTTCATCTTGGGCAACTCCAATTAAAAACACGATATTTTTTGTTACATCAACTTTATAATTTGATGATAGCAGATTTTTTTCTATCAATAATCTAGCTCTGATTTGGTTTGCGATCCAAATATCTTTGGCGCTACTGCCGACTGTACTTTTGGTTATTGTCAGTTCGTTGATTACCTCCTTGACACCTTGGACATTCCAAGTTAGTTTGGTTGCTTCTCTTGAAATATCTTCTGATGGTACTGTGCCGCTAAGCATTACTCTACCTTCAACTACCGAGACATTAGCTCCATTCCACATTCCGGTTGATTTGGAACTTATCAAAGCGTTTTTGACTCTCGAGCTGATCATTCTGTCATCGATTTGGGTGCCGACCGAGCGTTCATCGGAAACCATTGATCCAGCACCAGCGACAGATGTAGCAGCGATGACGCCGCAGCCAGAGTTGATTGCGGAGGTTGCTAGTAGTGTTAGCACAGTAGCTAGAGAGGTGAATTTATTTTTAGATTTTTGCATAGTCATTTTTGATTATTAAATTATTTGGTTATTAATTTTTTATGATTTTGGTTACATTTAATTATAGCATAATTCAGATATAGTAATAATATTGTTAATTACAAGATATGCAAAACTAAATTTTTATATGACGACCTATACTCATCATTCAATATCTCTTGCTGATACAGAAAATCTGGGACAAGAATTAGCAAACGAACTTAAAGTTGGTGATGCTATATGTCTATATGGCAACTTAGGAGCTGGTAAAACAACCTTGGCCGGCTATATTATTAATTGCCTGATCCCAGAAAAGCAAAATGTGACTAGCCCCACTTTTAACATAGTGCATCAGTATTACAGTAGGACAGGAGAAACAATTTCTCATTTTGACCTATACCGAATTAAAACTACTTCTGAGCTGGTTGAAATTGGTTTTGCTGAAGCGTTAGAGGAGGGTATTAGCATCATTGAATGGCCAGAAATTGCTGAGGAGTATATCAAAAGATACGCAACTAAAGTTATTAAAGTGTTTTTAGATCGATCATAGTATAAATTATATATTGGTTCATTTAGTATTTTAGATAATAATATCGCTATACAATCATCTAAGATATGTTATACAATTATCCTTAGGAAGTACCAATAATTAAAAAAAATAAAAATATTTTTTTGTCACCTACTTGACATGTCTAAAAGAACTGTGTTTTACTCGATGCACGAGGAAAAGAAAAAATCCAAGACTAAGATTTATATAATCATGTGTCTGATTTTGCTGCTCACCAGTTTTGCTAGCTATCATCTTTTTTTCAATCAACAATCTGCAAAAATTAATTCTAAAAAAATGACTAGCACCACAATGCAAAATTCGAACCAGCAAAAAGAAAGTCTGTTGCAAACCAATTTAATTCCTAGGGAGGTTCTATTTGGTAATCCTGATCGAATTGGAGTTAAGGTCAGTCCAGATGGTAAGATGCTGTCTTATATCGCGCCACACAATGGGGTCTTGAATATTTTTGTTGCACCGATCGATGATTTATTGGCGGCAAAAGTGATCACGGATTCACAAAAACAACCAATCAGATCTTACCAATGGGTTCCAAATGGGCACCAAATCATCTATAGCTTGGACGTTGAGGGCGACGAAAATACTGGAGTTTACGTTGTTGATGTTGCTAAGGCTGAAGTTGTACATTCTGTTGCTATTCCTGGTGTTAAAGTTGGAGTTAATAATATAAGCAAAGAGTTTCGTGACACTGTTCTAATTAGTCATAACAAAAGACGTAGCGATCTATTTGATTTGTATAATTTTAATACCGTTACTGGTGAATTAAAATTGATAATGCAAAATGATAGATATATGAGTCTTGTAACTGATAAATTCTTCAAAGTTAGATTCGGTTATATTCCGACAGAAAATGGCGGGATTTTAATTGAAAAATTGGATCCAGCGAATTTAAATAAGAATGGAACAGAATTTATGAATCTTGAACCAGAAGATAGTCAAACGTCGGGGATCGCAGGATTTAATGAAAATGCAACCAAAGTATATTTATATGATTCGAGAGGGCGTGATCTATCTATACTAAGTGAATATGATCTTCAGACTAAGAGTACCAAAGTTATATATGAGCCGACAACTGTAGGTAGTATTTCGAGCATACTGTTTAGCAATAAAACTGATAAGCTTCTGGCTTTAGGCTATGAATATGCTCATACAAAATATCATTACTTTGATGAGAAATTCGGTGCAGCTATGGATCAGCTAGCAAAATTACATGAAGGAGAAATCACAATCACTAGTATGTCTGATAATGATGATATTTGGGTGGTGGCATACTTTCGTGATGATGCGCCATTACAATACTATCTGTATGATGCTAAAAACAATCGGCTACAATACCTATTTAATAATAATTCCAGGCTTAACAATTATAAGTTGCAGCCAATGCATTCTATTGTTGTAAAATCTCGCGACAAAACAACTGACCTGCTTTGCTATCTCACTCTCCCAGAGCAAAGTAAGTCAAAAGCTTGGCTGGACGCTAGCGGTGGAGTTAATAGCGATATTAAAGTCGGCTCACCGGTTCCAATGGTTTTGTTGGTCCATGGCGGTCCAACTGCAAGAGATAGCTGGGGTTTGAATATCCAGCATCAATGGCTTGCAAACCGAGGATATGCAGTTCTTAGTGTTAATTACCGAGGATCAGATGGCTTTGGTAAAAACTTCATCAATGCAGGTAATGGAGAATGGGCTGGCAAGATGCACGATGACCTGATCGATGCAGTTGAATTTGCAATTACAAGCGGTATTACATTTCGCGATAAAGTTGCAATTATGGGCGGTAGCTATGGTGGATATGCAGCTCTTGTTGGTCTGACTTTCACCCCTGATGTTTTTGCTTGTGGGGTTGATATTGTTGGTCCATCAAATCTTGTGACGTTGCTCCAAACTGTTCCGCCATATTGGAAGCCATACCTTGAAAGTTTGAAACGTAAAGTAGGAGCAGATCACGAAACAGAGGAGGGTAGAAAAATTCTCGCAACCAAATCGCCGCTGACCTATGTCAGTCGCATCACTAAACCTCTGCTTGTGGCCCAGGGCGCAAACGACCCTCGCGTCAAACAAAGCGAATCGGAACAAATAGTCGAAGCAATGAAAAATCATAAAATACCCGTCATATATGCTTTATATCCAGACGAGGGACATGGGTTTGCTCGTCCAGAAAACCGCCTTTCGTTTTATGGCTTAACCGAAAAGTTTTTGGCTCGCTGTTTGAATAACGACCTGGTAGAAGAAGGTTATGATAAATATGAAGGATCAACGATGCAACTGCC
>CALKVD010000166.1 GCA_937996615.1 uncultured Rickettsiales bacterium
CGATCTGTCATCCTCTCGGACCAACTAAGGATCATCGCCTTGGTAAGCCATTACCTTACCAACTAGCTAATCCTGCATGGGCTCATCTTGTAGCGATAAATCTTTCACCTCTCGGCAATATGCGGTATTAGCTGTCGTTTCCAACAGTTATCCCCCACTACAAGGCAGATTCCCATGTATTACTCACCCGTCTGCCACTGACTCAGATGGTGCAAGCACCATCTTTATCCGTTCGACTTGCATGTGTTAAGCACGCCGCCAGCGTTCACTCTGAGCTAGGATCAAACTCTCATGTTTTGATCTGAAGATCATTATGTATTTTGTGGTTATTTAACCACTTCCGTCTTGCGTTCTTATTATGTTCTATACTTTTCAAACGTTAGTTCTGTTAACTAACTTAATCAATGCAGGGACAGTTATATACCCAATTGATTTTATAGTCAATAGGTTTTTATAAAAAATATTTGTAAAAGTTATTTAATTATTTTTTTATCATTGTCCAAAGCCTTTGTAATTGAGGTAAAATCTAGTATATCGTCAATCTTCTTACCATCCACAAAAAGTGTGGGGGTATAGCTAATATTTAATTTATTCTGCCCAACAAACGCCCTAGCCAAAATCATATTGGCCAAATTTTTATTTTCAGCACAATTTCTAAATTGAGATTCGGCAAAGCCATTTAATTTGATTATTTGTAATATTTTGTTTTCATAATCGCTATTAAATACCCAAGAGTTTTGAGAGGTAAAAAATGCATCTAACAAACCATAGTAAGTTTTTACTTCCGTATCATCCTTTGTCAAACAATACCCAATTAAAGAAGCAAAAGCGCTAGAAGAAGTTGTAGGAAAATCTCGATATATATAACGAACTTTACATTTATCAATCAACTCTGACTTGATTTTTGGCCATATTGACTCATGATAATCTGCACAATGCGGACAGCTAAATGACGAATATTCGATTATTGTATGGGGAGCTTTAGCACAACCCAAAACACGATCACCGATTTGTGGTAACAAAAGCTCTTCTTTCGTAAAACCATTGTATACATCGTAGAATGTAGTATTAATCTCACCATCGTCTTCTGGATTAGACTTTGCCGCACTAACTTGCTTGCTTGTTATATTATTTTGCTGGCCCTTAGTTTGTGCCGGGTTTGCTTCTGTTGTTTTTTGGAAAGTGAAAAAACAACAAATCATAGCAACCAAAATAATAGTTGTTTTGTGTAACAAAGTGTTACCACACTCAGTTATTTCTTTGTCCATAATTTTAGCCTTAATATAAAGTTGCATAATTTTTTGTAACCTGATTGAGAAATTAACAATGGGCATAATCAAATTGATTATTTAACTGGTTATAGCGCGATGATTATATCACAATAAAACCATAATTTACATCAATTTTTATCTCTTATAGCTAACGTCAAATCACTAAAAACGACAATCGTCCACGTACCAAACGCAAACTAGCGCTATAGCACAGTATCATAATAATATCTTGTTATAACTCTATCAATTTTCTTGGTTACAGTGGTGATGACTTGCTACCTGGTTGTTTATGTTTTTTGTAATGGCATACCAAGACTAACTCGTGACATAATCCTAAACCAAAACAAAACATTTTTATGTTAGCTTTAGAGGTTTTAATTTTAAACTTTATTTTCTAATGAAATTTGTCACCTCTGATGCGGCCTTTTGGTATATTTTTAAATTTTTTGCTATGTCATTATTTTTGGAATAATATCGGATGGCGATACAAACACCTATCACCAAAGCTATACCAACGCCGCCAAAAATTAATGACGAATTCATTCCTAATGTTGGAATAAGAACCGCGGGGATAATTGATCCTACAGCTGCCAGTGCTAACGTGCCACCACAAAAACCTAACATTACACTACTACAACGAGTGGATTTCTTTAAAGCTAATGCCTTTTTATCAAAATTTAGAGCATTATTTCTTAGCCATTTTGCATTTTCTTCAAGTTCATCAATATTGACTTGATCTGTAATTAATTGATCGATACTTTTTTTGACCTCTAATGCTATTGCATCTATTTTATCCTGAACAAGCTGCATATTACGCTGATCATAGTAGCGTTTTATTACTGTAATACTAGAAGGTGTGATCCAGGAAGCATTATCATAAATTTCAATGATTTTTCCCTGCCATTTGATCACGTCTTTTGCGTCATATCTTTTTTCATAAAGTTTTATATAATTACTTAGTGCGCTTCTTGCTTCTGCAATATTAGAACGATAATAGTTTAATTTTTTTTCAGATAATACAATTTCTTTGCCTTGTTTTAAATCACTTTTGATTCTACATATATGTTGCCATAATATCATAACATCATCAGCTTTGTTAATTGACTGATTGAGTTGATCATTTTGCTTAATAATTTTATGCAATATTTTTTTCACTGTCCTAGCTCTATCTAACACTCTAGGTTTTTTGGATTCTAAAAGGGCAGATATAACACTTAAAGCTGTTTTAGGATCGCTTTTCTGAATTGCTCTTGCAAATGCAAACAAATTAATCTGCAAAGTTGCTAGATTTAGCTGAAGATCCTCAGTTATATTCTTATCTGCTTTTAGTGATTTTTTAACGAAAATAGCAACTTCTAACAATTTCTCGGTATATTCTAGTTTATATTTACGTCGTTTGAGAGATAGTAAAATATTTTTTATGACCCTTGCATCACTTAGAGCAGTTTTATAATTTAAAAGAGGAATGTCTTTCTGAGTCAGGATTTTTCTAGTATCTTGAGGTGTGCTATTATTTATAACATGACTGATATTCAAACCCAATTCTCTTCCACTACCTACATCGGATTCGCTATCTGATAAGATCTCGTGTTGTAGTTTCATTAAATAACAATTTATCTAAATTACAGATTGGGACAACAACCCAAGCTTAGGCTAACTATATTTTAATGTTAAAATATTGTAAAGTTTTTAATATAATTATTTGTTTTAAGATCGCTATGTTCTTGAAGTAAGTTTAGCTGCAAGCAAATGATTCGTTGCAAACAATCCACAAGAGACATTAAAAGTATTGGCAATTTTGCTTTGATCGAGGATATCAAAAAATACCCCCCCAGCTTCATGGATAAGCAAAAAACCTGGGGCTATATCCCATCTAACAAGTTTATCAGGGAAGATAATAATATCATATTTACCCGAAGCAAGATATGCCATATCCAAAGCAGCAGAACCTGAAATGCGCCATTTTACAGCATTCTGGCTTAATAATTTAAAGATCTTATTTTCATTTTCTATTTGTAAAGCTTTATTAGTCAAGGTACCAACCAAACACGACGCTACCTCAGAACGACCCGCAACCTTTATTTTGTTTTTATTCCAATATGAATTTACATGAAATGCTCCCATATTTTTTTCAGCATAGAAAAATTCTCTGCTTGTTGGCTGATAGATAACACTGGCAATTGTTTCAGCTTCAAGGTCTATCGACTCCATAATTTGTGAATTACTTGGCTTAATTCTAACACGCTCCAACGCAATACAAACAGCAAAAGCCGGATTACCATGAATAAAGTTTGAGGTACCATCAATTGGATCTATCACCCACCTATAGTGAGCAACTGGTATATCAGCAGGTGATTGAGTCTCGCTTAATGGTTTGATATAACCACTTTCCTCTGAGAAGATATGATACTGCGGTCTAAATTTCTGAAGTTCATTAATAATGATTCTTTCAGCTTTTAAATCAGCACTACTGACAAAATTGTTGAATCCTTTTGAAGTTATTTGAAGATTTTCTAATTCCCCGAAATCACGCATTATAGCACCACCAGCTTTTTGGCATGCTGTGATCATTGCGTTAATTACAACTGAATTTTCTTGCATATATTTGTTACGGCTTTTATTTTTGATGAACAGATTTTTTCTAATATAAACAACTAACAAAATTATTGGTAAAAATCAATATAGCAATTTATTTTGGTTGCATTCTAATTAAGATTATATAACATTATTTCTAATATTTATATATCAAATAAATCATATGAACTATCGTATTTTTATGTATGCCACCCTGCTTCTAGCTCTTTCTGGCTGCGCAGTTAAAGATCCTTCTGCGCGAGATTTAAAAAGCCCTTGTGCCGCAGCTGTCCTACAGGATGCGACCGGAACAAACTATAACACTGGGCCCTGCGTCAAGCATTCCCCAGCTATGAATACATATTTTGTCTAATAACTAATCAACCAATATAACTTATTAACTCAAAATCGAGTGATCTTTTTCACCAAATTCAGCACAAGAGATAATTAATATATCTGTTGCATATTACCGTTTCTGATGCTAAAATCTGCTCGTCTGAATTATATAAATTATATATATTTGCTTTTTATGAAAGGATCTAAAAATAATATCAATAATCGTGGTAAATCAGCTGTAGCAAGATTGCATGATGGCCAGGAAGTCAAACCTGTGCGCTACGACGGCAAAAAACTTGGCCATGGTTCATATATGGCTGCCGCATATATCTCAAGTAATAAGATTGTTATTGGCTCAGGAGGCAAACCTGTAGCTTATAATGATTGCTCATTACCATTGAAAATATAGAATCAACTAGCTGATTCTATAAAACCACTATAGATCAACCAAGGTATAGACTCGAAATCAAGTCTAACGCTTGTCTAATTTAAGTGAAAAAACTGATCCCAGCTTAATTATAAATTACTATAGGATACCAGCTTTTGCTTATTGCAAATCTTAGCCCACTAAAAAAATAATTCTTTTTGTCTTAAACACCCAGTTAATTTTTAGCCTTCTTCGTTAGATTGCTATTATCCTTTTTGCTCTATAACAGGATAATTCTTGATCATCTTTTCTACCATTTGCCAAAAAGATTCTCTGTTACCTCGATATAGTTCTATAAGCTCTTCTACTACCATATCTTTTTTAGCATAATTTTTTTCTGCATCTAATAATAAATCAACCAAAGTAATTGCGATATCACAGTTAATACAGGTAGACAGATCTTTCTTTACCAAACTATCACGATAGCCACCCATAGCTCTGCTAAATTTTAGATGGTATCCATACATTTTTGCTGCATCAACCGGTTGCATTGCAACTAATAATTGAGCTAAATTTTTGGGTATTTGAAAATGCATATAATCCAATGGATAATCCCAATATCCCCCCCAGATAACAAAACCGTGATAAGCAAAAATATCAATTACTTTTTGGTTTATAATACCATATCGAGAATCTTTACCTGGACGGATAGATTCTCGATTTAGATGTTTGATTCCATCAACAGGAACTATGCCATCTATTGATTTGGTTTCTAAATTTATATTAACAAATGGATTATAAAGTGGATTGAGATCAATAGCAGCCCCTAGACTATGCACAGATATTTTATATTTGTCGCTAGCACTAACCCTACAGCTATAGCAACCAGTATAGTTATAATCAGAATCTGGCACAAAGTTACCACCAATTTTTTGTACACCCTTAAATGGATCTATACCACCTATCATAAATTTTTGTACCAATAATTCTTTAAACATATTTTGAACACTCGGAGCCAGAGTATCAAGAACGAATATCAAACCGTCACTATGCTCTTTGGAATCCATCCCATAATAGGGAACAGTTAAAGCAACAATTCGATTTTCAAGATGAGAACATGCATCTTGATGTATATTCATCTCTCGCATCAATTGCCACTGCTGCAGAGAAGGCTTAACCATTTTGCTATTATCTTGCATATTATTATTAATGCTGGAAGTACTTGTTTGTTTTATAATATCACTTTTATATGTTTTAGTTGTAATAGCATCAGCAAAAATTTTATCAGAAGCACCATAACAAGAGACAGCTAAAAAAGCCGCTATGGCTATATTTAATTTTAAATTTGTCATAAGCATTATTTTATTTTGAATATTAAAGTAATTTTAGCTTTGAGTTGTAGTATACTGTTCTATTAACCAATTTTTCAACATTGAATATCTTTTATCTACATCATTATTATTAACCGCTATTGCTAACGCCTTCCTCTGCCCGACCAAAACTGCAAGATTTTTTGCTCTTGTTAAAGCTGTGTAGATTAAATTGCGACTTAACATTATATATTGCGCAGTCAAAATCGGAATGACGACAACAGGATATTCCGATCCTTGAGACTTGTGTATTGTAATGGCGTATGCATGTACCAATTGGCTAATCTCATTGAACGTATAATCAACATCCCGTCCATCATAGTGAACAACAATCTGTTGCCGATCATAGTTTATTTTTGTAATAAAACCTATATCACCATTAAAGACAGCTTTATTATAGTTGTTTTCGGTTTGCATCACTTTGTCACCCACATAGTACTTAACACCGAAACGCTCAACGTAGCGTTGCAACATTATGCTGCGATTAAGATATTTTTGCAATATTTGATTCAGATTTTTGACTCCAGCTGGACCTTTTTGCATTGGAGAAAGAATTTGCATATCTTTAGCAAAATCGAATGTACCGTTTTTGATTAACTTAGCCGCCATTGGGTGAATTTCAAAACGAACTACATTTAATAAATTTTCTATTATATTATCGGTCGATTTTACTTCTACAAAAACACAGTCATGTCTTCGATTAATTTGCTTTCCCTTGTGATTCTCATCATTAGAATTCGCTACCAAACCTTCATCTTCTATCTTTTCATTGCCTTTAAATTTTGGTACTATTCCGCTGTTAATAAGGTGAGCCCCACGAACTATTTCGCTCATCACAGCTTGCCTAAAAATTTGCGTTAAATGTACTACTGGCAAAGTATGTGACCCAATCATATCAGATAAAACTTGACCCGCGCCGACCGACGGTAGCTGGTTAGTATCACCCACTATAACCAAATGGAGACCCAGCGGCAAAGCCTTAAGTAAAGCATACATAAGTTTAGCATCAATCATCGAACTTTCATCTAATATCAGCCAATCGCATGAAAGCAGATTGCGATCGTGATAACGAAACCCCATTTGAATCGGGTCAAATTCCAAAAGCCGATGGATAGTCAAAGCAGTGGAATAAGTACTTTCACCCAGCCTCTTTGCCGCTCTTCCGGTTGGTGCAGCAAGCTTAATCTTTATTTGTCTATCTGGCATAAACTCTCTTAAAATCCGCAAAAGCGATAGTACTAAAGTCGTTTTTCCAGTTCCTGGCCCACCAGTTACAATACTCACTTTATTATTCAAAATTGTTTTCAAAGCATCTTTTTGACCTTCAGCTAAAAGTACCCCATATTTACCTTGTAGCCATTCTATACTGCTAGCAATATCAATTTTACCACTAAAAATTGATGGGAAATCCGATAATTCTTTTATTCTTTTAGCTATGCCTCTTTCTATGTAAAAATATGGCGCCAAAAATATCATAGGGTATGTTTCAATTTCCACCTCGTCATCTTTGATTCCATCTAACATTGATACTACCATTCGACTTTTGATCGTCCTAACATCGATTGCTTGATGTAAAATACTTTGAATTTTTTCTTTGGTTATTTCTCCATTTTTATCGGAAAAAGATATCGAAGTTAATCGTTGATTACTTACTTGATCAACTGCAATAAAATAATTATCACTGATACCATCACAAAGAGCATTGATTGCAACCTCAGGTGGTACATTAAGATTTTTGACCGTATTCCTGATTAGCTCATTAGCCGGAATACAACATGACCCCCCATTAATTGTTTCTGTTAAAATATATTCTAAAGCTGCTTTAGCTCTAATTGGTGAGTCATATGGAATATCCAAACTAAGAGCAATTCTATCAGCAGAAACAAAACCAATACCCTTAATGTCAGAAGCAAGTTGGTAAGGATTTTTTCTAATTATTTGCAATCCATCGTTGCCATAATGTTTATATATCTTAATTGCAAACCAAAGACTTATTTCATATCTCTCAAGAAATAAAACTATATCCTGTAAATCTTTTTGCTTATCCCAACTTTCAGCAATAGTTTTTATTTTTTGAGGACCTATTCCTGGTATTTCTCCCAAACGCTCACTATGATTTGCAATTATATCAAGCGATTTAGTGCCAAACATTTCAACAATTTTGACTGCCGTCGAGGGACCTATACCTCTAATCAAACCTGATGAAAGATAACGCAATATCCCTTTTTCGGATGAGATATTATCTTTTTCTAATTGTTGCATACTATTAATTTGAATTTCCTCTTTTATTTAAGTCATATCGCATATTATACGTTTATGCATCTACTTTTTATATCACTCCAAGGTTTTAAATTAGAATTCAATTTAAAAAGCAAAATAAAAATTATATTGGATAGCTGAGTAAATTTTACCAGAACTAAAACTAAATCAACAGTAAAATCACCAATAACTTATTTAATCTTTCTGTTTTGCTTGACTGTTGCAAAACATTATTCAAGCAAAACAGATTATATAAATCTACTTGTAATGGATTTTTTGGCTCTGCTATATTTGGCATCCATATCTCAAGAGAGAGATGGAATTCTAGCAGTTTAATTGTAATCTAATCTACCATACTTTTTTGTTCTAGAACAAAAACTTTGCGATTATTTAATCTTCATCACCAACACCGATTATCAGACGGAAGTATTTAGTTTGGTCATAAGGTTTTTTACGATAAGCTTTTGCATAATCAACCCTAATAGTACCAAGAGGTGAATCCCAAATGAGACCACCACCATATGATGCACGCATATATCGATCATTATAGAACCCATCTTTTGCTAAAGCTGGATTTGTTTTTGGTATATCAATATCAAAAGCAGAACCGATTTCATTAAATACCACCCCTCTTAAGCTCAGTTCTTTTCCGCCAATAGGGAAAGTGAGTTGGGCGATACCATTATAATGCTTTTTCGCTGCAAGGGCATCCTGGGTTTTTTTATCTCTTGGACCAATCCCGCTAGCGTCAAATCCAGCAAAACTTTCATACCCCATCAAGAATCCATCTATAAAGTCAACCTGCTTAGCACCATATCCATGAATTAATCCAGCTTTAGCAATTAATCCCAATATTATATCCTGCTTATATAACGGATAGTAATATGAAGCATATATTTTATGTCGAATAAATTTTTCATCACCACCAACACCGGCAATATCCTGAGACAGTCTAAACTTATAACCACCAGTTGGGAAGGTCAAGCCACTAATTTTATTGTAAGTTGTAGAGTGGCCAACCGAAGAGATGATTCTTTTTCTAGGCTGCGCTTTTATATAATCTGAAGAACTTTCCTCAATATTCATCATACTGTTTTTGGATATGGTATAATTTAGTGTTTGATACCAATAGTCAGATAATGAATAGCCAGTTTTTAAAGAGACTCCATAACTCTGAGTTTTATATTTAATTTCTTTGTTGACATTTGCTTTACCATCTTTTTTATCATCAGTATTTTTAATATTGGAATTTACCTCTGGCTTTTCAGTTATATAGAACAAATCAAAACCAACCATAAGGTTTTTATCCATGAAACGTGGGTCAGATGCTCCAACAACTGTTTTGAATGTTCTGCTACCACGTTGAATACTGAAATCAACTGTTTTGCCAGTACCAAGAACATTATCTTCTCCCCCAGAAACTCCTAACATTGCACCTTGACTACCATTATATTCAATTTTGAAATCTAATTTTCCAGTACTACGCTCCTTGACCTTGACTTTGAGATCAACTTTGTCGTTATTATACGGCAAGATTGGATCGGGATTAGTGATCGACAATTCTTCTTGATTATCTCCAATACCAAGAAGTTGGGGTTTAATAGTTACCTCACTAAAATAACCCAACCTATTCAATCTATTTTCTGATATGTTTAACAGTTCCATATTAAACGGATCGCCTTCTTGGATTAGCAATTCTCTCCTGATTACTTTATCCATTGTTCTGACATTGTCTATAATATCAATTTTGTTTATATAAACTCTCGAACCCTTGCTGACCTTAAAAATAATATCGACTTCTGAGGTTTTCGAATTAGGCTGCAGTTCCGGTATAACTTGAGTAAAAACGTATCCAACCCGACCAGTATATTTAATCATAGCTTCAAGTACTGCATCGATTTTGCCACGGTTAAAAAGTTCTCCAGTTTTGAGATTATTCGCAATTCTTTGGAGATTAGCCAAACTGAGCTCTGGCACAGAATTGTCAACTGAAATTTTACCAAGGTTATACTTTTGCCCTTCATCCAAAACAAAGGTTATCACAAATCCTTGTTGATCTGTGGACAATTCAGAAATCACATTAGTGATTTTGAATTCTGCATAACCATTGTTATTGTAATACTGCGTTAAAAGCATTTTGTCCATTTCCATTTTATTATGCTCAAACATATCAGTAGATGATAAGAACCTGAACCAAGCTGTTTCTCTTGACACTAGAATCTCTTTGAGGCTTTTTGTTGAAAAAGCTTGATTACCAATTAGATTGATTTTTTTAATCTTTGCTTTGTTTCCCTCATTAATGTTATAAATAATATTGACCCTACTATGGTCAAGTTTAATCATTTTTGGAGTTATAATTGTACCGTACATCCCACGCTTATGGTACTCAGCAAGAAGCTTTTCCATATCAGAGTTAACTTTAAACTCTGAGTATGAATCTCTAGAATCAAGGCTGACAACAGCAAGTAAATCTTTATCAGTAACCCTACTATTACCCTCAAAAGCTACTTGATTTACCATATATTGGTCTGCCACTTTGATCGATACAACTCCCAGTGCATTGCATTTAGCAGTAATGTTAGCAAAATAACCTGTTTCATATATTTTTTTGATAGCATTATTTAAACTTTTATCTGAACAAGAATCACCTATTTTTAATTCACTAAAACTTATGATTGAAGAATCTGGCAATCTGGTTGTATTTTCTACTTTGACATTGGTAATCGCAATAGGTTTTTTTTGCCGCTGTGAAAATTCTTGATTGTCAATCAGTGCCTCTTCATTTTGGTTATTGACCACCTTATTAACACTTGTTTCAGATTTTGATTGCAGAGATGGTGATGCAGCGGGATGGGATGATATTCGATTACCATCTTTTTGGACTGATTTTGTTTTATACTTTGTTTTAGATCTTGATTTGGCTTTTTGTTTCTTTGTCCTTTTAGTATCGACCTCAGACATATCTTTAACTTTGGACATTACCTCTTGCTTTTTAGAATCGTCTTGAAGCCTCTGATCATCGATATTGGCTTTAGTTACATTCACAACTTTTTTTATAGATTCAGAACTTGATTTAGCATCATTAATTACTTTATCAGTAATCTGATCAGCGGCTATTGGTGGATTTTCTTTGGCTTCGATCTGATTTACTAAACCCAATCCATATATTAATATTAAAGGTATTAATTTCATAAACTTTAAAAACATAAATCACCTAAGGATGGAATTTTTCTCATTTTAGAATACTAAACATATTATTATACTATCCGTCAACTATTTGATAAAAGATATGATGTCATTCCATGTAGCAAATATCATCACAAAAAGCAATAGCATACCACCAAACCAATAGCCAGCATTTTGAATCTTGCTAGGCAATGGCCCAAAGACCCCTTGGATTGCGTAGAATAATAAATGTCCGCCATCTAAAATAGGGATAGGTAATAAATTCAAAATACATAAATTAATCGAAAGGGTAGCAAGTAGCCAAAGCATGGATGCTATGCCATACTCTATACTTTGGGAAGCATATTCAACAATTTTTACTGGACCTCCTATATTTTGTAGCAATTCTTTATTCCCCGTTATCATCTTACCTAAAGATTGTAGAATTTCGCGGCATAATGTATAAGCGACCTTGTTTGCATTTATCACAGACTCAATTACGTTTGCAGACCGAGTTTCAATTTCAGTACATTTAATACCAAGATAATATGACTCAACTCCATCTATATTTTTTTTATAAGGCTCTACTATAAGCTCTAAAACCGAGTTGCCACGGTCTATCTCAACTTTAAGTGGCAGATCTTTTTCAACCCCAATTATTTCGCGCAACTCGAGAAAATTATCGATTTTTTTATCATTAATACTAAGAATCAGATCTCCAACTTTGAAACCAGCCTGGGCAGCAGGGCTTGAATCAAGAATTTCGCTGATTTTTGGTTTAATAATACTAATACCTTGCATATAAACCATAATCGCAAGAACAACTACCGCTAAAATATAATTGAAAGCAGGACCAGCAAAAGCAATGATAGATTTCTGCCATAACTTTTTGCTATGGAAAGATACTCTGCGTTCTTCTTCAGTCATATCTGCCATTACTTCTTTATTTTCAATACTTGCAGGACCAAAATCTCCAAACATTTTGACATACCCGCCAAGTGGTATCCAAGCTATCCGCCATTCGGTACCTTTTTTGTCAATTTTGTGATATAATCTTTGACCAAAACCAACTGAAAAAACTTCGACCCTAACGCCAAAAAAGCGAGCAGCGATAAAGTGTCCTAGTTCATGGACAAAAACTAGGACCATAATTAAAAACACAAACCAAATAAAGGAAATAAAAAACGAAAGCATTTAGAAGTTATAAGTTATGTATTGATATTATAAAGTTATTACGTTGCTTGATGATACTAACTGCCATCATCCCAATTTTCAACCATTCGATTCGATAATTTTTCATATGTTTCAACCTGTTTGAATTGCATCATTTCCAGAAATAATTTCAATCAGCTCGCGAGTAATATTAGATTGTCTCCCACGGTTATATTGTGAATTTAATCTGTCTAGAATTTTCTTTGAATTTCGATATGCTCCGTCCATTGCAACCATTCGCGACGCATGTTCACTCAAAAGGCTTTCAATTATAACTTCATAGAAAATTGTTTCAATATATTGATATAATAGTGTCGGCAAAATATGCTCTATCTTTGGTTCATAGAGAGGCTCAGGTTGTTGGGTTTTTATTGCTTGATTAGCCACTTTTGCTATAGAAGATTCTATATTTCCTAATTGAAGCTCATTATCGTTTATTTTGTTTCTGTCCATATCAAAAATAGTATCAAACGGCATCAATTTGAGACATACTGGTTTTTGAACTAGGGTTGAGATATATTGAGTATATACAATATCACAAGAACTAAAATTAGATTTAGCTAGCTCAGCTAAAATAGGTTCAATGATCAACTTGGATGCTTCGGAATATTCTAGCGATTTGCTTTTTAAAGATGGTAAGGGTTCAGAAATAATTGTCACTTTAGGATTTTTTTTCAAAATATCATGACCTTTTTTTCCTATGCATATTGCTGAAATTGTGGTGTTTTGTTCTTCAAGATATCGCCCTACTCTTCTGATTAATTGGCTATTATAAGAACCACAAAGACCTCTTTCAGTTGTGATGAAAATTAAAAGTTTAGCACGACTATCTCTGTTTATTGTTTTGGTCAAAGAAGCTGGTAGATGTTGTTTTGTTTCAACAACATATTTTAAAGCTGCAAAGGATTTAGCCCAGAATTGATTAGATAAATCTAGTTGGCTGTCTTTAAAAACTCTTTGGGTCAACAATTCAAGGGAATCTTTATAAGTTACAATATTATCAGCATAATTCCTCACCTGCCTCAGACGAGAAGCTGAAATCATCTGCATTGCCTTGATGATTTTCTGTGTTGAAGTGATGCTACGTATCCGTAGTCTAAGAGATTTTAGCGATGGCATTGATATTTACTTTCATATTTTAATAAAATAGACTGATAGCACAATAAAATAGCACTAAAGCGTTACAAACTCTGCTAAAATTAATTTACTAATCTCATGTAGTTTTTCAGCTATGGTTTCATCCATATCTTTTTTTCTTCCAATAGATTCAACAATCTCAGGATGTTGATTGTGAATCCGCAATAGAACAGCCCCTTCATATTTTCCAACTTCAGATAACGGTAAATGATCTAAATATCCGTTGTTACCTAGAAACAACGAAATCACCAATTCTTCCATCCTATAGGTTTGAGTTTGACTTTGTTTTAGTAGTTCAGTAAATCTTTGCCCCCTCGCTAATAATTTTTGCGCTGAACTATCAAGGTCTGATGCAAATTGTGCAAATGCTTCCATTTCACGATATTGAGCTAAACTCAATTTAATATTACCCGCCAGTTTTTTTACTGCCTTTGTTTGAGCAGCAGACCCTATTCTACTAACCGATAAACCAACATTGATTGCCGGACGCACACCTTTGTAGAACAGCTCAGTTTCGAGAAAGATTTGCCCGTCAGTAATTGAAATTACATTAGTTGGAATATAAGCTGAGACATCACCGGCTTGAGTTTCGATAATTGGCAAAGCAGTTAAGGAACCACCGCCTCTAGCATCTGACATTTTTGCTGCACGTTCTAGTAGTCTTGAGTGAAGATAGAATACATCCCCTGGATATGCTTCTCTTCCAGGAGGTCGACGAAGCAATAATGACATTTGACGATAGGCAACAGCATGTTTACTGAGATCGTCATATACAACCAATGCGTGCATACCATTGTCGCGAAAATACTCAGCAACTGCACAACCTGCATAAGGTGCAATATATTGTAATGCCGCAGCTTCCGATGCCGATGCTACAACTATTGTGGTATATTCCATCGCCCCTCGGTCCTCCAGGGTTTTTATCAATTTTGCAATCGACGATCGCTTTTGCCCTATTGCAACATAAACGCAGTAGAGTTTCTCGGAATTATTTTTTGCGGCCCGGTTGGTTTCAACTTGATTTAAAATTGCGCTGATTGCGATACTTGTTTTGCCGGTTTGTCTATCACCAATAATAAGTTCGCGCTGGCCTCGACCTATTGGCACTAAAGCATCTATAGCTTTTACCCCTGTCTGCATTGGTTCATTAACTGATTGCCGATCTATTATTCCCGGAGCATTAGCTTCAACATCAACAAATTTAACATCAATTAACGGTCCCTTGCCATCAATCGGATTACCTAAAACATCTACAACTCTTCCGCATAGACCCTTGCCACTTGGAACTTGGAGCATCTTTTTAGTTCGAGTTATCTTCATCCCTTCTTCTACCTCGCTACTACTGTCTAGCAATACGATACCAACGCTATCTTCTTCTAAATTCAATATCATCAGATCGGAAGAGCGTCGTGTAGGGAAAGAGTGTCTTCGCCTGTGTAGATC
>CALKVD010000167.1 GCA_937996615.1 uncultured Rickettsiales bacterium
CCCCTGTGAAAAAGGGCGGCTTTTTAAAGCCGCCCAATAAGATTATTTGAATTTTTTACGTAATGTAAGCGAGAATTTTCGCGGCGCACCCACCATATAGGTTTGTGAATCACCCGCCGCACTAAAGCCATTTGTGCCAATTGTTGAAATATATTCTTCATCCAAAAGATTTGTGATGTTTAATTGAATTTCAACAGGTCCAAATTGTGGCGATGTATCAAGCCTTACACCTGCACCAAGGTCAACAGTGGTGAAGGCATCAATTTTACCACCAACATTTGTATAAGTGCTTTCACGCTCTGAAGTATAGTTTGCACTTAAATTCGCAAAATATTTGCCATTGTCATAATTCAAATCAGCCTTAAGCAAATGTTTTGGCGCATTAACAACATTTTTGCCTTTGGTTGCCTGTAAAATAACACCTTTGGCATCGACCACATTATCTTTATATTGGCTGTCATTATATGAATATGAAGTATAAAGGCTAAATTCTTTATTGAATTTTTAACTAAAGTAGATGATTTAGTTGTTGATCCTTTCGCTGGTAGCTTTACCGTTGCAAAAGCAGCAGAAACACTTGGTCGAAAATGGATCTGTACTGATATTATTTGGGAGTATTTGCGTGGTAGCTATACAAGATTTGATAACGCGATATTGAATAATGATTTCAGTTTTATTGATTAATTATAGTTTTACCTAGTTGAAATTTTAAAGGGGTTGTATTGTGACAGATATTAGAAAAGCTATTGCTAGGGCCAGAGCTAAAATAACGTTTCAGGACTATTTAATTGTTTATGATGCAGAACAAGTTTACGAAATAACCAAGGTAACAGATTTAGAAGCAGATTTAGATAGTATAAAAAATAAAATTTTATCCGAGGATTATTCAGATAAAACGTTGCCAATTAACACTATTCTTTTTCGCATTCCATCAAACATAGATGACGTTGAAAATTATATACAAATTCAATTAGCCAGATACGACTTATCCAAGATCGTTTATAAAAATTTATCTAAAGAATTTTATGCCATGCTAAAAAAAGCGTAATTTATTATTAATGACATTGTTATTGGCGTACTCATTAAAATATTTGTAAGAAAGACTAACTATGAAAAAAATATTATTAATTTTTGTTGTTACCGCTGGGTTGTGCGCTTGGGTTTTGGGGAGCTTTTCTAAATCTTTTAATGATACAAACGTAACCATCAAATCAACGTTTAGTTCTGACGTTTATACTTCTGCATCAACGATACAGCTATTCATGTTTGGTTTTATGAGCTCTATTGGCACGGCTCAATATCCTGTTGATTGGGAGAATAAAATAAAATCGAAGGACGATTACATAATATCATCAATGCATAATACCAATACTAATATAACTAGTCCATGTCTAGTAAAAGCTCCAATGCATGGCAC
>CALKVD010000168.1 GCA_937996615.1 uncultured Rickettsiales bacterium
TGTTTCACTCCCCTCATCGGGGTGCTTTTCACCTTTCCCTCACGGTACTTGTTCACTATCGGTCATGTACGAGTATTTAGGCTTGGAGGGTGGTCCCCCCATGTTCAGACAGAGTTTCACGTGCTCCGCCCTACTCGAGTCCTGAATGTTCGCTTTCACATACGGGGCTGTCACCCGCTATGGCGTGCCTTTCCAGACACTTCTGTTAACTAACATCCAGGCACTGGCCTGGTCCGCGTTCGCTCGCCACTACTAACGGAATCTCGGTTGATGTCTTTTCCTCCGGGTACTGAGATGTTTCAGTTCTCCGGGTTCGCCTCACCAAAGCCTATTTTATTCAGCTTAGTGATACCTCTCCCATTTAACACGGGGCCAGCATTTCTGCTGGACCAGTCTTAAATGGTGAAGGTGGGTTATCCCATTCGGAAATCGCGGGATCAAAGCCTGCTCACGGCTCCCCCACGCTTATCGCAGCGTGCCACGTCCTTCATCGCCTGTACATGCCAAGGCATTCACCAGATGCCCTTACCTCACGCTTGAGAGTCCACACCACCAACGACAACACTGGAAGATCAAGTGTCTGTTACGCCGTCAGTTAAATGTGGTTATTAAACTCAGCCAGATAATCATTGTGTGTACGATAATGCGTCAATCTTCCCGTCGCTTCCTTACAGAAACGCCAAGAAAACCAACACCGTATCGCCACGGCATCGATTAAAAAAACCCATTCACAATGTCAAAGTGCCGATGGACAGGGCCGAAACCCCGTCAAATCCATCCAAAGATGGAAACCTGTGTCTTCATTCCTGGAACGTCATGAGCCGAAATGGTGGAGCCTATCGGGATCGAACCGATGACCTGATGCTTGCAAAGCAACCGCTCTCCCAGCTGAGCTAAGGCCCCTCACCATATACGTCGATGACATGCACCAACGAAGGCGAAGCCTTCGCAAGGCCGAACGGCCGCCGCCGCTTATGCGGCGAATAGCCAAGAACGCGGATGCGTTCGGCGGCGCTTGAGCACCTGTCAAAGACTCCAGACCGCCAAGCGGTCTGGTGGGCCGGGGAGGAGTTGAACCTCCGACCTCACGCTTATCAGGCGTGCGCTCTAACCACCTGAGCTACGAACCCTGGTCGATCAGACCATATCATAGTATTAAATATTGTCAATCTATATAAATGCAAAGAGATCGAGATTAGTAGATATAAATAAAATAACTTGAATCATTTTAGTTCAAAATCAATGCAACTAGATTAGTAATTTATATTGTCTTTTATTTATCGTTTTCGGCTGAAAATAGGCGGGCTTTAGTTCAAAAATGGTTGCATAACTACAACTGTTATGAAATAATTATATTATATTAGGTAATATAAATAGCAAGATGCAAAAGGACGATCATAGTGGTATAGGACATAGGGAAAGATTAAAAAGAAGATTTACTAGAAACCAACTAAGATCGCTTAGTGACTATGAAATCCTAGAATTATCTCTGTTCTATATTTTTAAGAGAAAAGATACCAAGGCTTTAGCTAAGGCTCTATTGAAGCATTGCAAATCTTTGCCTGATGTTTTTTTTGCTGATGCAACTGAGCTACAACAAATACCAGGGGTTGGTCCAGCAGTGACTATGTATTTTAGAGTGTTGGCCGATTTATTTTCGAGGTGCTGCCTGCCTGTTGATAGAAAAAATGTCCATATTGTTAATAATTGGGTTTCGGTGTTGCAGTATTGCAGATTAATAATGGGATTGCAAAAAACTGAATCTTTCCGTGGATTATTCATAGGAAGAAATGGTAACATTATAGCTGATGAACTAATTGAAAAAGGGACTATAGATAAAGTTTCTGCCTATCCTCGAGAGATCGCCAGGCTTGCTTTGGTTTATAGTGCTTCTGCTGTTCTAATTGTTCATAATCATCCGAGTGGCAAAGCAACCCCCTCTCAAGACGATATTTTAATCACAAATCAAATCGAAGATGCTTTAGAGTCGATAGAAGTTGCCTTATATGATCATTTAATAGTAACTTCTCAAGAATATTTTTCTTTTCGTATGCATAATTTACTCAAAAGCTATAGTTCAATCCCAAATCGGGAACCAGTTCAACGAGCTACCAGTTCCGAAGATATAGAATCATCACTAAGTTAAACATAATAAATCATATAAAAAAATGTTACTTAAACCAAGCTTAGAAGAACAAAAAAATATATGTTCCAAGTTAATAACTATTTTTGATTCATCATTTGTGAGTTTTGAGAATCGCCGAGTATTATATGCTAATTTTGTCGAAACACAGTTGGGTATGATGTTAGCAATTTGCTCCGAAACTAAAATTTATCTTTTGGAATTTGTTGATAAAATTGGCTTGAGCGATGAAATCAAAAAGCTTAAATTGTTTCTAAATGCTAACATTATATTATGTAATAACGTTAGTGATAAGCAAATTTTCGTTTTGCTTCAAAATGAATTAACCAACTATTTTCTAGGCAATTTAAAGGAATTTTCAATCCCAGTAGAATTAACGGGAACTGAATTTCAAAAATCAGCCTGGAATCAATTAAAATTAATACCATATGGCCATACGGTTTCCTATAAAACCCAAGCAATAGCTTTAGGTCGCCCTTCGGCTTACCGAGCAGTTGCGGGAGCTAACAGTTTTAATAAAATTACTGTGATTATTCCATGCCACAGAGTTGTTAACAGCAATGGTAAGCTGGGGGGCTATAGTTGCGGCATAGAGAGAAAGAAATGGTTACTTAATCACGAAAAAAACTGCATAATTTGAGTAATAGAATTCAGGGTTGGCAATTTTAGAGTTAAAAATTTTAGAATATTGGTACAGTTCAATCTGGTTAGGATATTTTACAGAATCTGTCACAGCTATTTGATTTTAAGTCTTAATCTTGATCGATTTCTGTAGATTATTGTATCTTAGGGCTTATCCTATAGTAAATAAACTAGGGGTTTGCCTATAAATTAATGATTTCTAAAAAATGTAATTAGCTAATTCTTCTTTATTAACCTCTTCCCAGCGGAAATTTTTGTTTAATTTGCCAAAATGGCCACATGCTGCCGTTTCCTTATAGATAGGTCGCAATAAATCAAGTTTTTGGATAATTGCCCCTGGTCGCAGGTCATATTTTGTGCTAACTATTTTTTCTATTTCGCGATCAGGTATTCTTCCTGTGCCGAATGTATTGACATATAATGAAACAGGTTTGGAAACACCAATAGCATAAGCAATTTGAATTTCACATTTTTCTGCAATTTCTGCTGCAACGATTTGTTTTGCAATATATCTAGCCATATAGGCGCCAGATCTATCAATTTTAGTTGGATCTTTGCCGGAAAAGCACCCCCCCCCATGGCGACATGTTCCCCCATATGTATCCACAATGACCTTGCGTCCAGTCAGGCCGCAATCTGCTTGGGGGCCGCCCAGAACAAATTTACCTGATGTGTTGATCATATATTGGGTATCAACCAGCATTTCAGCTGGCACGACGCCTTTGATCACTTCTTCGATCATGCTTTCGCGTATTGTTTCATTAGTCACATCTGGGCTGTGTTGAGTTGACAAAATAACGGTGTCGATTCTTTTTGGTTGATCGTTAACATATTCAACTGTGACCTGGCATTTTGCATCTGGTCTGAGCCAAGGAAGTTTTGATTGTTTGCGCAACTCGCTATGGCGAATCATCATTTTGTGAGCATACATAATTGGAGCTGGCATCAGTTCTGGGGTTTCGTTGGTCGCATAGCCGAAGACTAATCCTTGATCTCCGGCGCCAATGTCCAAATCTTTACCGTGATCTATGCCTGAAGCAATATCGTGGGATTGGGTTGTAATTATTGGAATGACAGTCAAAGAGTGGGCGTCGAACCCCAAATCTCCATCCATATATCCAATATTTTTGACTTGATCACGAACAACTTTGTCAAGATCAATCCAGGTTTCGGTTGTAATCTCTCCTGCTATAATTGCGACATTATTCTTGACCATTGTTTCGCATGCAACTCGACCTTTGCTATCATTTTCGAGAATTGCGTCGAGAATTGCGTCGGAGATTTGGTCTGCTACTTTGTCTGGGTGTCCCTCTGAGACTGATTCAGAGGTGAATAGGTAGTTTTTGTTAGTCATCAAATTTGTGTATATATGGATCTTAATGGGTAATAATGGATACTGTTATCTTTGGAACATTGGCTTAATTCGCTGTACTACTACTGGATATTCTGCTATATCTTGCTAGAGGTAGTAGCACCAGGGTTGAAACATAAATCGATGAATAAGTGCCAAAAGCAATTCCAAACAAAATTGCTAAACTAAATCCATTCAGCGCCTGGCCGCCAAAAATAGCTAAAACCCCACAGACTAAAAGAGTCGTTGCAACTGTCATTGTTGTTCTTGATAGAGTTTCGTTCAGACTAAGATTAATTATTTCTTTAATCTCTTTATCTTGTTTTTTGTTTTGGTGATATTTTGCAATATTCTCCCTGATTCTATCATAAATCACCACGCTATCATTGATTGAGTAGCCAATGACGGTTAACAAAGCTGCTATTGAAGTCAGATCAAATTCGCAACCACTGAACACATAAAAACCCATTGTTGCAATTGCGTCATGCAAAAGTGAGATAATGACGCCAATACCAAAATGCCAATCAAATCGAAACCAGACATAGATCATCATCATAATCAAAGCTGCTAGCATTGCGTAGACTGCGCTTTTGATAAAATCGTTGCCGACTTTTGGTCCGACATAATCAACTCTTTCAACTTTGAAGCTATGTTTTTCTTGGTTTGGGGTTGCAATATTATTAGTTGGATTACTTTCAGATTTATCGCCATGAGTTGTCTCATTAATTGTGTCATGACTTTGAGTTATAAAAACAGAATTAACAATATTTCGAAGGTTATTGATGTCTTTTTCGTAGTCGCTGACAATTTTGGGTTGTATCCTTATCATAATATTAGCTTTTTCATTTCCTATAGTTTGATATTCCTGAATGTGATTACTGTGATAGTGTTTGGCAACTTCTTCTCTGATTTGGTGGACAATTCTTGCGTCGGTTTTATTGACTGAAATCTCCATTAAGATTCCGCCAGCAAAATCTATACCTAAATTTAATCCCTTAAATCCCAATCCAAAAAACGCGGCAATTGTTACTAGAATACTGAAAATAACAGCAATTTTTCTATGTCCCATAAAGTTGATGTTGGGTGCTTTAGGTATCAGCCTAAGGGGTAAAAGTCCGAATAGCATTAAAATATAAAATAATAGTAATATAACCTCTATGTTCTAGGCTAACCTGAGCATTTTAGCAATCTAATTTTGACTCTGGAAGTAGAAGAAAAATATTTTTTAAAAAAATAATATTTTTTTGTTTGGGTACTTCCGGGGGAGCTAAAACTTAATTATATATCAGTCACAGTAGTGGCAAATTGTATCTGCCGAATATATTTTGGCAATCGAAGCATCACTATTTGTAATTAAATAAACTTAACTTAATAGCATTACTAATATGAAAAGAGGAAGACCTAGAATTTATTATAAATGTACCCCTGAGCTTAAAAAGAAACATTCGATGTCTCTGACCAAGGATCCAGTTGATTTGTGTCTGGAATATGGGTATATCAACCTTGAACAACACCAATATGGATTGAGGTTTCGTTGGCTATATCGCAAGCGGTTTGGTAATAAAATGATCAAATCGCAAATTGTTGATGCAACTAAGCAAAAATCTTACTACAATTATACTAATAGCGTGGAACCAACAAAACATGAAATTGATCTAAACGATGAATATACTGATTTGATTATGCACCTGGAAAAAGAAAAATGTCTTAAAATTATCCAGAATCTTTGGATATATAGCTGTACTCCCCTGATAGTCATTTTGAGATTAGCGAGCTCTAATCAAGTAGCAGCGGCTGAAACTCACCTAACAGCCTCTCGTTTCTTAAAAGCGAGCGATGAGCTGCGTAATATCCAACAGGCGATGAAGTGTTTATGTGATTTTTATCTTAAGAAGCAAAGGAACTATCAACCATTACAACCTAGGCAAGTAGGGTTAAATGTGGCTCATTGAACCAATTCCTGATAGCACCACCACTCTGGATTGTGTTTCTCTACTTCTACCTTTGCGTTTAAAGCATTTTTAGCGGTATCATAAATTGCAAAACAAGTTGCCCCACTGCCTGTCAGCTTTGCGCTGATGCAGCCAGATTGTTGCTCGAGAGCTTTAAGTACTTGACCTATTTCTGGGCATAGAGCTATTGCTGCAGGTTGAAGGTCGTTCGGTATTGATAGTACTTCAATTATACTTGGAGGAAATTTAAATGATGCATTATTTTCTATTATTAAATTTGTAGTAGCTAGTTGGTATACTGTTGCTGTTGATAATTCTTTTTTTGGATTAACCAGAACTAAATGAAATTGGTCATCGATTTGATATTCAGTTAAGATATTACCAATTCCGGTCATCAGAAAGCTTTTGGCTGATTTAAGAAATAGATATACATCGGCTCCGAGTTGAGCTGCAACTTCCAGTAGCTGTTGATCAGTTAGAGGCGCTTCCCAAAGGCGACAAACTAATTGCAAAACTGTAGCTGCGTTGCTAGAGCCCCCACCAAGCCCGGCAGCGGTTGGGATATTTTTGGTTATGAATATCGTAACGTCATCCATTTCGTTATGTGAGATTTTATTGGTCAAAATATAATCGCGCAAAACTGCAACCGCTTTTGTTGTGATATTGGGGCGGGAAGCATAAAATCTTTGATTTTCAACAGTTAGACAGATGTCTGGGTTAATTAAAGTAGGGCATGGATATTTGGGGTTGAGGTATGTTTTGATTATGTTATCGGAGTAACTTAAGTTTTTAGTATATAAAATACCTAAAGTGTCAGAAAGTTGTAGTTTAGTGACATAGCTTTCAATTAAATGGTAGTTATTTGTGGTTTTGCCAACTATCTTTAACGATAAATTGATTTTAGCTGGTGCATTAGCTTGGGCGACAAAAGATTGCATTAGTGAGGTATTATAATATTACTATATTAATATATGATAGTTGTATAAAACAGAATTGCTAAACGAAAATGTGTAACCAAATATATTATCTCAATTTGCTATACTTTTTGTAAATAAAACTCTTGGTTGTCTAGTCTATCGATAAATTTTCTGCCTTCAACTAGGCATATTTCTCTGTCTGCTAGCTCATTGGTTAATTGTAATATGCTATGGATATTATTAACTCCTGCACTAAAAGCTTGTTGCAAATCGTTGCTATTAAGGTAATGACCGAGAAACAGGGAACTGAGCAAATCTCCACAACCATTCGGTTGAAGAGAAAATTTTATCAGCGGGGTTACTATTAAAAAATAGTTACTGCCATCAAACATCAGATTAGCGATTTCATCTCCCATATTGACGCTAGAAATCACGACAGCTTTGGGGTCGAGCATTTTTTGATATAGATCTTTTGCTAGTTCTTTCGCTTGCTCAAGGTTGGATTGGTGAGATTGTTTTTCTTGGTTGGGTATTATGGCGTTATTAGTTTGTAATATTGTACTAGCTTCAAATTGATTGAGCTTGATTATGTTTGCTTGGGTCAATGCATAATCGCGTACAAAGTCGACAACCTCTGGGCGAACATAGCAACTTTTGCGTGCATTTCCAATGACCGGGTCGCAAAAATATAGTGAATTTGAGTGGTATTGGCGGATTTTTTTTAGTGCCGCGATTAACTCATGTCCCAAGTTTGCATCACCTAAATATCCTGATATAACAGCGTTTGCTTGGGATAAAAACCCCATTTCATCGGAAGTTTCAACCAGGTCTTTGATATGTTCAGGTTGGTTAACTTGCCCGGTCCATTTAGTATATCCAGTATGGCTGCTAAATTGAACGGTGTTGATTTGTAGAACCCTGTGGCCTAATGTTTGTAAAACAAAAGATGCAATTCGGTTGCCGACAAAACCTTGAACTACGTGTGATTGTAATGAAAATATCGTACTCATATTGCGAAATAATATAAAGGTAACATCGTTATGTCATAGAAATTTGATAATTGCAACTTTTGTGATTGCAACTGAGACCTATTTGGGATTATAATATGGGACTATAACTTAAAAAACTGTATGTTAAAATCAACAAAAAGCTCAGTAAATAAAATAGCTTTTTTATAATAATCCCTGATAACAGATATATTTGCGAGAATTTGAGGAAAGAAATGTTTTTAGTTGATGATGGTATTATTATTTCTACCAAAAGATTGGGTAGCAGTGCTAGAATATTACGATGCTTTTTGCGCAATCATGGTCTGAAATCTGCGATTATCTATAGTAAGCATCCTCTCGCTTTGGGTAGTTTTGTGGTTGCAGAATGGAGGGGGCGTTTGGTGGAGCAGCTTGGTACCTATAGGATAGAATACCAGGCTTTGAACCCTGGGCCTAGTATCTCATTGATGAAAAAAGAAAGTTTAATTTTGAACACAACCCTGAATACAATTCATTTTTGTTTGGTTGATCAGGAAAAAAACGAGGAGATTTGGCAAGAATTATATAATTTTATTGTAATGCTCGGTACTGATAATGATATTTTGTCAAAATTATATTATTATCTAGATCGGAAGAGCACACGTCTGAACTCC
>CALKVD010000169.1 GCA_937996615.1 uncultured Rickettsiales bacterium
TTACAAAGTTTAACCCTATTAGTTATTTTATTGAGGTAATGCGTATGGTGGTTTTAAAAGGAAGCAACTTTTCTGATATTCTTCCAAAATTATATACTGTATTAGGTTTTGCAATTGTATTAAATACTTGGGCAGTGTACAGTTATAAAAAAAGAAGTTAAGAAATTATCTAAGGATAATAAAAAGAAACAAGAACTACAATTACTTAAACAAAAATTAGCTGAGTATGAATCTGTTAACCCAGTCGGTGAAGTTGCTTAGCATCACTTACACAACATTTACACAACATTTACCATACGAATATACGTTTAAACATCACGTAAACGCACCTAAGTTTGGGTGAATTTTATTTTATTTTATATTTGTTTATATTCTTTTTGCAAAATAATTTTTCTCTAATCTTAACCAACGCAATATTTAAAAATCTAAACTTGCATCTTAGTCAAAAGAGTGATATAATATCAGTGCCTTTATAGGGATATAGCAATAAATTCTATTCGTAATAACTGTACTGGACTCGGGGGCAGTACCCGACATCTCCACCACATTTTTTGCGGGGATGAAACAGCTTCGACATGCATTAAAAGCTTAGTTTTGCTCGATATGATACCGTCGTAATGGATCGAAAAAATAAATGCAAACGATAACTTTGCTGAAGGAGACATGGTTGCTTATGCTTAGAGCTTTGCCTAATGCATGATCGATTGATCTTCTGACGGGGCTTTGGGGATGTGCCTAGCAACAGAATCATTCCCACAATTTTTCATAAAAATACATTTACATATACCCCCGCAAAGCATCAGGTATCACAACTGAACCATCTGCTTGCTGATAGTTTTCCAGAATCGCAACCAAAGTTCGACCGACTGCCAAACCAGAACCATTTAGAGTATGAATATGTTTATTTTCCTGCGCGATACTGTCGCGATAGTATGCTTTCATTCTGGTTGCTTGAAAACTCATACAGTTAGAGCAACTAGAAATTTCTCTATACTGATTTTGTCCTGGCAACCAAACTTCGATGTCGTATGTTTTGCTAGAACAAAATCCCATATCTTGAGAACATAGTAGCATCACTCTATAAGGCAATTCCAGACGCTGCAAAACTGTTTCAGCAGCAGTTAACATATGTAGATGCTCAGCTTCTGATTGCTCTGGAGTTGTAATACTGACAAGCTCAACCTTGTTAAACTGATGCATTCTGATCATACCTCTGGTATCCCTTCCAGCACTACCAGCTTCCGAACGGAAACAAGGGGTGTAGGCAGTATAACGGAATGGTAAATTCTCCTCTGCTATAATTTTGTTTGCCGCCAAATATGTCAAAGGAACTTCAGCAGTTGGTATCAATCGATAATTACCGTCAACAATAAATGTATCTTCAGCAAATTTCGGTAATTGACCTACGCCAAACATTGTTTCGTTATGAACCAAAAGTGGAGGAGAAACTTCAAGGTAGCCGAATTCTTTCGTATGGATATCTAGCATTAAATTTGACAATGCTCGCTCTAAACGAGCTATCATTCCATAGAGTACAACAAATCTACTCCCAGACATTGCTGCAGCAGCAGCAAAATCCATCTCTTGCAGCTTTTCACCAAGTTCAAAATGTTGTAATGGCTGAAAATCAAAAAACCTTGGTTCTCCCCAAGATTTTATAAGAAGATTATCACTCTCACTTGTCCCAAAAGGAACATCATCCTGTGGTGCGTTTGGTAAAATAACTAAAATATCATTTAGCTCTTTTTCTTTTTCTTGTAACTTCTGAGTCAGAATTGGGATATCCTTTTTGATTAATTCAGCTTCTCGATATAACTCTTCAGCAACAGTTTGTTTTGCCACTTTGCATTCAGCTATTTCTTTGGCGAGATTATTACGTCTAGCTTGAGATATCTGCAGCTCGTTTTTATAATTTCTAACCAAAGCATCGATAGCTAAAATAGCTTCAGCTTTAATGTCCACACCTCGGATTATCATTGCCTGGTCAAATTTTTGCGGGAATTGACGAATAAATTTTATATCATACATAAGTGATTTTTTTATATTATTTAATGCGTATAGATTAATATATGCAACTAAAAGCCAGGAAAAGCAAGAGTATAATTTGTTGGATTCAATACAAATTACTGATTAATTCAGTGAATAGAAGTAGGACAAAAAAGAGTTGCAATTGATAATTGCAATGATATATTGTTGGCGTTTGCGCTTTATAGTATTAAAGCGCTTTAATTTAATTATAACATATTATTACAATATTGCAATGAAGAATCATAATACACCCGACGACAAACTAAAATTCCCAGAGTTAGCAACTCCAAAAAGCAGACTAATACCCTTTTGCTTTGATAATATCGGTAGCTTCACCATTCAAAATAGAAAAAACAAAGACACAGATAATCAAAAAATACCTTTCCCATTAATTAAAACAAAGCTAAAACCAGTTGCATTAGAAAACATGAGTGCTAACAACAGACGTAAAAATTCTTTTATAATCGAGTCAATGGAAGACCTAGATTTCAGCATCGCTGAATCATTGTCTCAGGAGTTGAGTCGAGAAGAAAACAGTAATTGCTTTAAAAAGAAGAGCGAAAACGAAATAGAAAAATGCTTTATCAAATAGATTTGTTTATTGGTACAGATTGCAAGAATTAATCTTAAAAATCAAAATCATAGTCATTCTTGCAATCCAGTCTAGTAAGCTAGCAATTTCTATTCTGCGATTTTAGTTGGTATATCCAAATCTTGATTAGACAAATCAACCTCATCCGCAATCTTATTTTTAACTTTGATTTTACTTAATCCTTTTAATCTACGGTCAATCCGCAAAGATTTTCTTTCAGCCTTCATAATTGATTGCCCAGCCTGTTCGAGCTTAATTCGCGTTTTAGATAATAATCCTATGAAGTTAGCAAATTCTACACGCACAGCATCAAGTATGTTCCAAACTTCACCTGATCTTTTCTCAATTGCTAGAGTTCTAAATCCCATTTGCAAACTATTCAAAATCGCACTAAAAGTTGTCGGACCTGCAACCACTATTTTAAATTCTCGCTGAATCCCATCGACTAAACCAGGACGACGTAGAACTTCAGCATACAATCCTTCTGTTGGTAGAAATAGTATAGCAAAATCAGTGGTATAAGGTGGCGCTATGTATTTTTCAGCAATTGTTTTTGCTTCTCGTCTGATCGCATTTTCGAGTAACTTTGACTGTAACTCTATTGCAACAGTATCGTTTATTTCTTGAGCTTCACATAATTTTTGATAATCGGCTAATGGAAATTTTGCATCAATCGCCATCCATATATGCCCATCTTCTTCACGTCCCGGAAGCTTAATTGCAAATTCAACTCTATTTGTAGATTTGGGCTTAACTGCAACATTTTTGCTGTATTGACTTGGCGTCAGAATTTGTTCTAAAATTCCTTCCAACTGAACTTCCCCAAATATACCACGAGTTTTTACATTATTCAGCACCCTCTTTAAATCTCCAACTCCAACTGCTAATTTTTGCATTTCACCTAATCCGTGGTGAACTGTCTCCAGTCTTTCACTCACCATTTTAAATGATTCACCCAATCTTTTTTCCAAAGCACCATGTAGCTTTTCTTCAACAGTAACTCGCATTGCTTCTAGTTTTGCCCCATTATCATTGCGTATTTTTTCTAATTTTGCATCCACTGTTTGTCGCATAGCTTCAAATCTTGAATCGTTACTAGAGGTCTGCTGATTAATTTGGACACTTAGTGAATCAAGGCTATTCTTTTGACTTTGTAACATTAAACTAAGATGTTGAGTAAGATTTTGTTGCAAAGTACCAAGTTGAATTTGTAAATAGTTTTGGTGAGATATATTTTCTTGATTATGGCGATTAATATTTTCATTTTTATTTTTTATCCAAACCCAAATCAAAGTGATAGTTTGTATAAAAACAGTAATACATAATAGCACAAGTATTATCTCAATTTGATTCAAACTATCGAAGTTATCAGTTATTTTAATTATTTTCATACCAGGAGCTCGACAATATAATTATATATATCATTAGCGTATATAACATATATAGAAGTTGTTCCTAATCCCCAAATCAAAACCAAACTTACTAGGCTTTTTGGCCTGAGGTCATATTGAATAATATCATCTTCTTTGAATAGATCGTTATTTTCGTTATAATAGATCACTTTGATGATTTTAAGATAATAGGCGCAACTGACGACAGACATTATAACAGCAATACCTGTTGCGAAATAAAATTTATTTATTATCAAAGACTTTAGAACATAGAATTTGGCAAAGAACCCTATAAATGGAGGAATTCCAGCAATAGATAGCACTATGACAGTAAAAAATAACGATAGCGTACTATTACGCTTTGCTAAATTAGCTAGATCACTAATTTGCTGCAATTTAATACCTAATAAAGCTTCTATAATAATCAGACCTGCAAACAACGGTATCGCAATACAAAGAGAATAGATGGCTCCGTAAATCAAAGCAGCAGCATAACCAAGGTTATCACCAGTAGCAAATCCTAGGATAATAAAGCCAATATGTCCAATTGTACTATAAGCCAGAAGACGTCTGATATTTTGCTGAAACAATCCACCGAATCCACCAATAATCAATGAAACACAGCCAACAATCATAATTACATTATGCAATTGTAAAATATGTTTGGTATATTGAAGCAAGGTGAATAAAACTCCAATAGAACCAATTTTACCAATACTTGACACTATCATAATGATTAATGTATTAGTGCCATGGTATAGATCTGGAGCCCAGAAGTGGAAAGGGGCTGCCGAAAGTTTGAACATAATTCCAAATATAACCAAAACTAAACCTAATACTACTATTACCAAACTCGAATCATTAGGCAATATAGTAATCGCAGCAGCAATATTTTCGAAATCTACCCCCCCTAAAGCAGCATAAATAAACATAGTTCCAAGAAGATAAACGCAACTCATAGTAGCGCTAAGCACAAAATACTTAATCCCAACCTCAAGCGAAATGATCTTGCTATTGAGAGAATCTCTCTGAACTATCAGTGGATATAAACATAATGCAATTAACTCTAGCACAAGGTATATAGTCAGCAAATCATTTGCTAATGGCAATAACCACAAACCAAAAACATAACAACATAATAGAAACAGTGATTCAAACGAAAAAGATGCTGCATTAATATTCAGCATCTTTCCATCTATCTTTCTTGCATCAAGAGTTGATTGATTTAATTTTCGCCAAAACCAATTAGGATTATAGTAGCTTGCAAAAACAATAAGACATAAAAAAGCGCCAACCAAAACAGCTAATTGAATCACCATTCTGATTTTTGAGAAACAAAGATGATCACACAATATCTTTAGAAAAGAGTCCACTCTTGATGCAAGAAAGCTAGTGTTAATCACAGTGACAGAATAGTTATATATCGCTGAGATTTGTAGCATAATTCCAATAATTATTGGAATTATGCTTAAGCAGATAAGCCTTGATATTAATTGAGATTCATTTTTATTCTTGTTACAGGCCACACCAAAAATCAGTACCACCATTGCCCAAAGTAGTATCACTGCCCCAGGCGCTGTCCAGTTATACTGTAATGCAACATTATCTAAATAGTTTGTCATTATAAAATCATTTTATTTAAAATTTACATCAATTATAGGCTGCTGTTTCATGCAACCTATAACCAATTTGATATGATCACAAATGTTGTCTGAATATATCCCTATCCAAAGGATAAAAAGAGCTAATGTTAATAGGGCAATATAGTTACCAAGACCGATATCGTCTAGTTTAGAAACTTCAGCATTCGCCTTTCCAAAAACAACTCTTGCCACTAGCCACAGCATATAAGCAGCACCTAAAACCAAAGCAAGACACATCAGTATTGCATAGAATGGCTTATACATGAAAACTCCAATAAGTGAAGTAAATTCTCCGACAAAGCCTGAGGTGCCAGGAACAGCAATAGAAGCTAAACTAAACACAACAAACAAAGCGCCAAGTCGAGGCATTTTAGAAGCTATTCCTCGATATCTTGCTATTTCTTTGGTATGGGTCTGATCATAAAGCAATCCCACAATAATGAACAATCCAGCAGATATTAATCCATGACTCAACATTTGTAAAATAGCTCCAGTAATACCATAAGCATTATTGCTAAAAAGACCGGCAGTTACATATCCCATATGGGCGACTGAAGAATAAGCTATAAGTTTTTTCATATCTTCTTGCATCAAAGCTACAATCGAGGTATAGACAACTGCGATAGTACTGAGGATTAATACAACTTCACTCATTGAGGAAGATATTTGTGGGAATAGTGGTAACAAAATCCTCAACATCCCATAGCCACCCATTTTGAGCAAAACACCAGCCAACATAACCGAACCGCCAGTTGGGGCTTGAACATGGGCATCTGGCAACCAAGTATGGAGAGGCCACATAGGAACTTTGACAGCAAAAGCAAGAAAAAAACCTAACCATAACCACCAACCCATTCCATTTATTTGTTTTGGCAAAACACCTTCAAGTTGTAATAGGTTGCTGGTACCAACCACTGCTATCAGATAAATAATTGCGAGCAACATTAGGAGAGAGCCAGCAAAAGTATAGAGAAAGAATTTATAAGAAGCATAAACCCTTTTTTCTCCACCCCAAACTAATATCAACAAAAACATTGGCACCAAAACAATCTCGAATAGTATATAAAACATAATCAAATCTATCGCGCAAAAAAACCCAATCAAAATTCCTTCAAGCAATAAAAAAGAAAAAATGTATAAAGCAATATTAGTACCAATGCTTTGCCAAGTTACCACAATACATATTGGGGTAAGCAGAGCAGCCAGTAGAATGAAATAAATAGAAACACTATCCACCCCTAACATATAATGACCAAACTCTCCAAAACCAGGGAGAGAAAAAAATGCTTTGCCCTCAAAATATCGCATCGCTGATTGGTGGGAGACATCACAACCAACAATAGAAGTATAATTGTAATACATCCAGCAAGCCATTATCAGAATAATGATACTAGTAAAAAATCCCCACCACTTTGCGACCTGATCTCTCAAAATAAGGTTGGGAGCTAATAGCTTAGTTTTTGAAATAAAAAGCAGCAAAAATCCAGAACAAATTGGCAACCAAATGAGAAAAGAAAGTATTGGGATGTTCATATTATTTGACCTATTGTTATTAATTTAGTGGCAGGTTATATAAAACAATATAACTACCCAACACTATTGCTAGAACCATGCTAATAGCATAATGATATAGGTAGCCTGTTTGCAATTTATTTTGCCACCCGGCTAATAGCAAGCTGAAGGCAGCTATTCCTCTAGGAATTTGGTCAATAAAATTATAATCAACTTGGTGACGCAAAATATTACTAAGTTTTTTTAGACCCAAAACAAAAACATACGAATAAATAACATCAAAATAGTATTTATTTGTAGGAAATTTACGCAAGAATTGCAGATATTTTGGTAATTTATCCGGCAAAATCGCCGCTTTATTTCCATTTTTTCTGTATAGAGCAGCAAAAAATATGAAAGCTATGATTGCGAGTATCATTGGTAACAGTTTTATATATTCAGGAACGACAATATTATCCTTGTTTAATATTGAATCAATATGTTGTATGAACATATTGTCATCAAACTTTTTATAATACCCTCTAGACCAAAAATCCAAACCATTACTTATAATTCCATAATGTTCACCGACAAACCCAGCAGTTATCGCTCCTAATGCTAGCAGCACCATCGGTCCAAGCATCAGTCTAGAACTATCATGAACTAAATTGTATTCTTTGGTTGATAGTTGGGTTTTGCCATGGAAAGTTAGCAAAAAAAGTCTTGCAGAATATAAAGCCGTTAGAACTGCAGTTAGCAAACCAAAGGTATAGGTAAAGATTCCAATAAAACCACCTTTTAAATATGCAGCTTCAAGAATTGCATCTTTAGAATAAAACCCCGCAAATGGAAAAACTCCAATTAAAGCTAGCGATCCAATTGCCATCATAAAATAAGTTAGCTTCATTTTTTTTGCTAATCCACCCATTTTAGTTATATCTTGTTCACCGTGCAAACCGTGAATCACACTGCCAGCTCCAAGGAATAGGAGAGCTTTAAAAAATGCATGGGTGAATAAATGAAACATAGCGGCTGAATAGGCTGAAACTCCACAAGCGAAAAACATGTACCCTAACTGACTACAAGTTGAATAGGCGATGATCCGTTTTATATCATTTTGCACCATTGCAACAGTAGCAGCTACAAAAGCTGTGATAGCACCTATAACAGCGATATACTGTAGTACTACGATAGAATGCTCTAACAATGGTGAACAACGTGCAAGTAAAAAGACCCCAGCAGTGACCATAGTAGCAGCATGAATCAAAGCAGAAACTGGGGTTGGCCCCTCCATCGCATCAGGCAGCCAAGTATGCAATCCGAGTTGAGCCGATTTACCCATCGACCCAATAAATAAACAGACGCAGATTAAGTCTATATATCTAATACCAGAGCTACCTAAAGTTGCATCTAACTTGCCATGAGTTTGATATAAAACATCATTGAAGTCTAAGCTACCGCAAACATAAAAAATCAAAAATATCCCGATAATCAATGCCATATCCCCAACACGATTTACCAAAAAAGCTTTTAATGCAGCATCATTTGCTGATTGTTTTTCAAACCAAAATCCTATTAACAAGTAGGAACATAAACCGACCCCCTCCCAGCCAAAAAATAGCTGCACAAAATTACTTGATACAACTAGCATCAACATAAAAAAAGTAAAAAGGGAAAGATAGCTTAGAAAACGAATTCTTGCTCTGTCTTCAGACATATAAGAAATTGAATATATATGCACCATTGATGATACCGTATTGACAGTAAACATCATTAAGACTGATAACATATCAACATTAATGGAAAATTTTACCTTTAGTAAATCAATTGAAAACCATGTCCACAGATTGATAATAAATGGCTCGTGGTTTCTATATATAAATAGATATAAGATATATAAAGATATAGCAGCCGATAATAAAACAAAAAAAGATACTATGGCTCCAATAATATAGAACCTATCGTTACGCTGCAACAGACCACTAATCAAAGAACCGAGAAGAGGCAAAAAAACAGCCAAAACCATTAGCTGCACCAAGGAATTATGAGTTACCTGATGAAAATCAAATTTTAGATTTATCATCCCCGAACTAATTATGTCGTAAAAGTTATGCATATTAATTTCTAAGTTATCTGTTTCACGATCCTAAATCACTACTGTTTAAATTACCAACCGCAATATCTTCACGATAATGGAAATATATGACTAATATAGCCAAACCCAAGGCAATTTCTGCTGCTGCAATTGCCAGAATAAAAATAGAAAAAATTTGCCCTACTATATTCAACCAAAATGCTGATGAAGCAACAAAACCAATGTTTAATCCAAGTAACATTATCTCAAGCGACATCAAAATTCCTATTATATTTTGTCGTCGCAATATAATACCTAGCATACCTATGGTAAATAACAAAAAACTCAACACCAGGTAGTGGTGCAAGGTAATTGAAAATTTTAAGAGGTTAAAAATTTGCATTTTTCGCCTATCAATATATATAGTTTTAAAATTATTGTTTGTTTATTATTTAATCAAAATATTCCCTAACTTCTAGTCAATATTTACACCTGTCCTACTTTGAACTTTAAAAAGTCGAGCTGGTAATTTTTGCCTTGTTTTTGCTAAGTCTTCGGTTTTTATTCTGGCTTCATTTTTTTCTGCCATAATTAGCATCACAGCTCCAACCATTGCAACTAAAAGTACTAATCCCATAATTTGTAATTGTAGGATATATTGATTGTATAACGCTATACCTATTTGCTTTGTGTTGGAAGTACCTATTGAAATATTTTTTTCTTTTTTTTCCAAATGGGTTACAATTAAATCCTGGTTATACTCTGGGTCGCCTTTTTCGAAACCTTGAGGCAAAGTTTTTGCATAATTTAATGCCAATGCGATTTGTACTGTCAAAATTGCCACCACAAAAGAATATCCTAGTACTTCTTTGAATCCAATTCGCCAATTTTTCTCAGAAGTTAAATTCAGCATCATAACAACAAACAAAAATAAAACTGCCACGGCCCCAACATAAACTATCACCAGAGTCATTGCAATATATTCAGCCCCAAGCAAAATATATAATCCAGCTGTATTCACAAAACAAAAAATTAGGGACAAAACAGCTTTTACAGGATTATTATTGAATACCACCGCCAAAGCAGAAAGTACAATCGCAATTGCAAAACTGTAGAATAATAAGCTACTCAAGGTTTAGAATTTATGATAATATAATTTTTACCTACAAGATAAAGTAGTTGCTAAAGAAGTCAAACATTTAAAGCATTTTGCATTTTGCAACCAAAGTAAAAATGCAAAATGTATTAGTAGACAAAAATATAGTAATTTATTATTTAAATTTCAATTAAGTAATATATCTATTGACTTAATCTATATTATAGATATATGATGACAGGATTACATAAATAACAAAAAGAAGTAAAATGAGATGCGATGCAATATCAAGCAACAAGACGAAGTTGCAAATAGCCATATCCCAAGGTCATTCAACTTTGGCCAATCAGTAGGCGGATATATTTGGAAACTCCTAACCCCGGACGACAGAGTTGTTATGTCTCTTGTGCAAAAACTTGAGATCGAGGAAGTGTTAGCGAGAATAATGGCTAATCGTGGAGTCAGCGATATTCCTTCTGCCTTATCTTTCTTGAATCCTAAATTGCGAGATACAATACCAAGCCCTTTTGGCTTAAAAGATATGAGCCTAGCAACCAAAAGAGTTGTAAAAGCAATAGAAAATAAAGAAAAAATCACGATTTTCGCAGACTATGATGTTGACGGCGCTACTTCCGGAGCTTTGCTTTATCGCATGTTCAAAATGCTTAATGTAAAAACCAATACATACGTACCAAATAGAACCACAGAAGGCTATGGCCCAACTCCATTTGCAATTAATAAGATTGCTGAAAATCATAGTTCTCTTTTAATTATTGTTGATTGTGGCACAACTGCTTTTACAGCGATGGCACATGCTAAAGCAATAGGGCTTGATGTTGTAATATTAGATCATCACATTGGCGCCGACACCATCCCAGAAGTTGTTGCATTGGTGAATCCAAATCGAGTCGACGACGATTTTCCATATAAAAATGTTGCTGCAGTCGGAGTCGCTTTTTTATTCGCTGTCGCTTTACGCAAAGAATTACGCGACCATGGCTGGTTTGAAAAAAATGATATAGAAGAGCCCGACCTAATGACACTACTTGACCTGGTGGCCTTGGGCACAGTTTGCGATGTAATGCCACTCAATGATTTGAATCGAGCATTAGTCAAATGTGGTCTGCACTTTATCATGAAAAGAAGCAACATTGGGTTAGCCACTTTGATGGACAGTTTATATAACGAAGCTCATATCACAACACATTATCTGAGCTATACAGTAGGGCCTAGAATTAATGCAGGAGGAAGAATCAGTGATAGTAATTTAGGACTAGACTTATTAACTTCGGATGACCGAATTCAATCTCAAGAGATAGTGAATAAACTTGAAGTTATGAATGATGAAAGGAGGGCTTTGGAACATTTTTTGATGAACGAAGCCATAACCCAAGTTGAAAACACTGGTATAGACGATAGACAATTAGTAATAGCCTCTGGCGAAAACTGGCACACTGGGGTTCTTGGAATCCTTGCTAGCAGACTCAAGGACAGGTACCATCGCACCAGCCTAGTGATGGCTGTAAATTCAGATGGTTTTGTCAAGGGTTCTGGCAGAGCAGTTCGCGGAGTAAGTCTAGGGAATATACTAACTCGAGCAAAAGATAATGGACTTCTAATCGACGGAGGCGGACATGCGATGGCAGGCGGATTTTCTTTAAATAAAGATCAGATGACACAATTTATAGCTTTCGCTCATGAAGAAATAAATAAATGCGTCATAGCAAATGCAGAACTAGTTGATGATGCACGCAAAATGGAATTCGATGCTGTTTTGCGTGTTGGAGCAGTGAATTATCAGCTACTCCAAGCAATTGAAAGCGCCGCACCTTTTGGCCACGGCAACCCTCAGCCAAGAGTTGTGTTAGTTGGAGCAAAAATAGTCAAAACTATAGTAAATAAAAGTGGCAATCTTAGTAGCTTTGTTGTGGATGCTGAGTATGGAGATAGTAGCAAAAACAAAGCTCTAAGATGCGTTGTTTTCCGCAGTAATAGCAATAACCTCAAAGAATTT
>CALKVD010000170.1 GCA_937996615.1 uncultured Rickettsiales bacterium
CCAAAAATAAAAGCTTAATTGCAAATTATGCTATCTCTGTTCCTGCTGTTATGCCAGATTTTAAACCATGGCGAAATTCTAATATTTTAGACCATACAAATCTTGACGATCCCATTAATTTGGGTTTTATTGGTGATATTACCAATAATAACGGTGCAATGGTTCTAGTTCGGGTTTTGGGTATTTTAAGGCATAAGAAAAAAATTAATATTTGTCTTATTGTAGAAGGTGAGGGGCGAGCAATTAAAAATATGCAAAAACTTGCCAAGCTACATGGAGTTGATGATGCAATTCAGTTTTTCGGCAATCATTTCGCTGATAAACAATCTTTATTTAAAAAGATACATATTTTATGTGTTCCGCAACTGAGAAACGGTTGCAATATTGCAATTCTTGATGGAATGGCTTATAATATACCGATTGTTGCTAATAGAAATAGGGTCAACAATAATATTATTCAACATAAATATAATGGCTATTTGACTGAATCGGCTAGCCATCGTGATTTTGCCCAATTGATTGAATATGTGGTTAAAAATATGAATGAAGCAAGGCAATGTGCTGAACGTGCTTATGTTTATTGCAAAAACAATTTTAGCATTCATAGATTAGCTAAAACGATTCGCACTACTCTGGATCAGGTCAATAGATAATTGATGGTTTTAAAAAATTGTCGCATTAAAAAATCAAAAATAATTTAATCTCGAAAAATAAAAAATTCTTGTGCTAATTCTATATTTGACAAACAGATAATATAGTTCAATACTTTAGCAAATAAACTGTTAAAATTAGGTGATAGATCACAATTTTTTTGCTTGCCACTTTTTAATTCTGCCAATAATACTAATTAATTTTTTCACAAATTATGAGAAATAAAATATCAAATTTCAAGAGGATAATTGCAAATATATTGATTATTATTAGTTTTATTATTTTATCAAACAAAATTATTGGCACAGAAAGTGATAAATATGCTTTTTCATTAGCCCAAGACAATAATATAAGATCTGATAATTCAGAAAGCATAAATGATACTGAGCAAAATCTTTTTACAATTAAGAATATTGTTTCTTTCGGTGAATATGGTAATACAGGAGATTCAAAAACTGCTGCATATGTTTCTGCAAGAGCTCAAGCTTTTAAGGACCTTTTGATACGTATTGTTCCCAAAAATCAATTAAACAAAATATTAACACCAAATGATCAAGAAATAAGCAAGATGGTTAGAGATCAAACAATAACTTGGGATAGAACAACTTCGCGTTCATATAGAGCTATCTTTGATATTCAATTTAATCATGAATTGGTGAAAGCTTGGTTAAATAACCAAGGAATCAGATATGCGAGTCAGTATTCAGCGAGATCATTGATTATACCGATTTTGCATCAGAATGGGCAGTATTATATTTGGAGTAATAAGGATTGGTATAATGCTTGGGATATAGCTAATTCGAATTTTGGGCTTTTACAGCTCCAAACTCTTCAAGGAAAATTAATTGAAATTGGAATCGTTGATCCTCAAAATATAATGGTAACTCAATTCTCAACTCTCGAGCCACTACTTAAGGAAATAAATGCAACCGAGGCATCAATTGTTTTTGTTGAAGTCCAAGAAAATAATGCCGAGGCAACAGTTAGAATTGTTAATAAAAATAGTGAGATAATCAAGCATTGTAACTATACAGTATATCCAAAAGATAAAAAACAGGATTTATGGCAAAATATAGCAGCCGATATGATTGGTAAAATTGACATGCTTTGGAAAGGTAGTGACACTTTTAGTGATGATAAAACATTTATTTCTGATGTGTATATAATCCCTACCTCTAATTCTTATTGGAAAGAAATGGAAAAAACATTACGTGACATTCCTTTTATAAAAAATATCGAAGCTCTTCCTTTGTCCAATTTCCAGAATAATCGAAGTCAAATCAAAGTGGCGATAACTTATGCAGTGCCGCCGGTAGTGATGAGTAGCTATCTAAAAAAATATGGTATTATAGTATATAAACAAGATAATAAAACATATATGCGAATGGAATAATGATTTAATAACAAATTTTCAATTGTATTATTATGTTGTGACTTAAGAATAAAAATCAAAAAAGCATAATAATATATTGCATTTTTTTATTAAGTAGTATACTAAATTGTGTGGGGCGATTAGCTCAGCTGGTAGAGCATTTCGTTTACACCGAAGAGGTCGGCAGTTCGATCCTGTCATCGCCCACCATTGTTTTGTTCGTAGGTCATACTAATAACAAAAAGCAATGTGGATTTGTCTCCCTGCTTATCTATAAAGGGGGATGTAGCTCAGTTGGTTAGAGCGCCGGCCTGTCACGCCGGAGGTCGCGGGTTCGAGCCCCGTCATCCCCGCCATTTGTATTTAGTAATATTATTTATTCAAAGCAAATATCGTTATAAAAATATCCACCATTTTACAATAATTCTGAAGCTTCCAGAATTACTTGTCACTTC
>CALKVD010000171.1 GCA_937996615.1 uncultured Rickettsiales bacterium
AATGAAATTGCCCACTTAGAAGAAACAATAGCAACAGGAATTGAGTCATTTATTCCTGAGAGAAATAAAAAGGATTCAGTTCACAGAGAAAAATCTAAAGACCCCAACAAAAATAAGAGAAGAGAAGAAGCTGAGAACGAGCAAACTGACAGTCAAGCTGCTAACAGCCTTTATCTATTCGGTATAAATTTGAATGATGCCAAAATCAAAAATAAATTAGGTAGCTAATATCAAAATGCGCAAATTCTTCGAGTTATTTGTTTCCCATAAACGTGCAACAATTTTATTTTGGCTGATAATGTTGGTTTATGGTTACTACTCTTACTTGGTTATTCCAAAAGAAAGCGATCCTGACGTTAAAATCCCAGTGATATATGTAGGCATCACTCAAGCAGGTATCTCGCCAGAAGACGCCGAAAACAAGCTTTTAAAACCACTTGAGACTGTCTATAAATCAATAAATGGCGTCAAACACCTAACGTCCTATGCCAGCGAAGGTTATGCCAATATCATCCTCGAATTTGATGCTGGAGCAGACCCTGACAAGGCGCTTGCTGATGTTCGTAATAAAACCCAGGATAACCGCTATAAACTCCCGCAAGAAGCAAAGCAACCGATCATCCAGCAAGTTGATTTGAGCCTGATGCCAGTGATTAACATTATTTTCACTGGGGATATGCAACAAAGAGCTTTGATTGAAATCGCTCGTCAAATTAAACAAAAAATCAAAATGATTCCAAGTGTTTTAGAGGCAAATCTCAGTGGTGATAGGACCAATCTGGTTGAAATTTTGGTAGATCCGGGAAAAATAGAGCAATATAAACTTAATCTGAGTTCAGTGGCTCAATTGATAGCTGGTAACAATAAAATCGTCGCGTCTGGCGTTTTTCGAAATAAAACAGGTGAACATTCGCTAAAAATTCCAAGTTTAATTCAAAATGCCCAGGATTTATATGATTTTCCTGTTTTTGTAACTATTTATAAAGTGCTAAAAATTAAAGATATAGCAGAAGTTAGGGATACATTTAGTGATGAAACTAACATCGCTCGGGTCAATGGCAAACCGGCAGTTGTGATTGCTGTGTCAAAAAAAACTGGCGCGAATATCATTGATCTAGTTGAAAAAATCAAAAAGCTGACGATAGAAGAAGCAAAATCCCTTCCAGCCAACCTTTCGATAATATTTTCGCAGGATAAATCAAGCGAAATCCATGACAGTATTTCAGATCTAGAGAATGGAATTCTTTTTGCTGGGATCTTAGTTATGATTATTATAGTTCTGTCAATGGGTGTAAAACCAGCGTTATTGGTCGCTCTTTCGCTCCCAACTTCATTTTTTGCTGCAATATTCATTTTATATTTATCTGGCTATACTTTAAATATCGTTGTGTTGTTTAGTTTGATTCTGACCGTTGGAATGGTGGTTGACGATGCGATTGTTGTTAGTGAATATGCTGAATGTCGGATAGAGGAGGGTGTGGCACCAAGAGAGGCGTTTCTCCAGGCGGCAACGAGGATGTGTGTGCCGATTTTTACTGCAACTTTGGTTAAGATGATTGTGTTTGTGCCGCTGTTGTTTTGGCCTGGGGTTATCGGCAAATTTATGATGTATATGCCGATAACTGTAATTGCGATAATGACCTGTTCTTTGCTGTTTGCGTTGCTTTTCCAACCAGCAATTGGTATAATTCTATTTAATATCTGGAAATATCGAGCCAAAAACCCAACGAACCCAACCACTCAAACAGATCCGATGGTTTCGGTAGCATCATTTGAAAATAACCTAGGGCTGAACTTGGTTGCAGGAGCTCAAGACAAAAAAGATATATTTTCTCGTTTAAACAAAATATATGCAATTTATCTACGCAAAGTGATCGCACAACCTAGGCGGGTGGTTTACGCAACTCTAGGTGGTTTAGTTGCTATCTATGCGACTTTTATTTTATTTGGGCCGGGAGTTGAATTTTTTCCCGATATTGAATCAGACACCGCAATTATAGCAGTTAGAGCTCGAGGTGATTTTTCAGTGCAGCACAAAGACAAACTAGTGAAACAAGTTGAAGAGAAACTGTTCGGCTACTTGAATGACGCTTATGCAACTAATGATTGTATATCAAAAAATACTCATAAAGAGGATATGGGTAAGAAAAAAATATCCCAAAATATCCGCAAAGAGGTGAAAGTTCTCTATACCCTCGTCAATTCATCAGATAGTAACTTCCCTCCCGACACAATAGGCAAAATACAACTGGAGTTCGTCAACTGGCAACAGCGGCGCAAAGCAAAAATCATTCTGGGCGAAATGAAAACACAGATCGATAATATACCGGGAATTGTTGCCCAAATTATCAACGTTCAGGCAGGCCCCAAAGCTGCTAAACCAATTTCAATCAATCTGCAATCATATAATTCAGTTGCTTTGGGCGTTGCTGCGGACAAACTTCTTGGGTTTTTAAAATCAATCCCCAGCCTCAAAGATATTGATGATTCAAGATCGATCCCGGGGATGGAATGGCGAACAAGAGTTAACAAAGAAATCGCTGCTCGCTATAAATTGACGGTTGCCGAAATCGGCAATTTTGTTAGACTAGCAACTAGTGGCTATATTGTTGGCACCTACCAACCATTGAATAATGATGATGAGATTGATATTGTAATCAGGTTTCCAAAAGAGTTTAGACTTCTCGACCAAATCCCTAATCTTAAAATTGCAACTCCTACTGGTCAAATGGTTCCTTTGGAGAATTTTATGACGATTTTGCCATATCCAAAAGTATCCAAAATCAAACACCGCGATGGTATTCCGGTTATAACTGTTGGTAGCGATGTTTATAATACTGCTACTATTAATAGTGATATAGCTAAAATCCAGAAATGGTTACAAGATCCGCAAAACCTTAATGAAGTTGAATGGTCATTTGCTGGAGACAAAGAAAACCAAGATGAAAGTTCGAATTTTTTAGGCAAAGCGTTTATGTCGGCAATAATTCTGATGTTTATGGTGATGCTAATCCAGTTCAATCATTTTTATCATACTTTTGTGGTGATGAGTGCCGTTGTTTTATCAACTGGTGGAGTGTTGTTTGGGTTGATGGTGACCTGGCAGCAATTTGGGATTGTGATGTGTGGAATTGGGATTATCGCCCTTGCTGGTATTGTACTGAATAACAACATCCTATTTGTTGATACCTATCAGGAAATGTTGCATCAGGGGTATGGAATCGAGGATTCGATATATATAGCTGGTACAACAAGGCTTCGTCCAATTTTACTGACAGCTGCTACGGCAGCTTTTGGTCTTTTGCCGTTGGTTATAGGTTTGACGATCAATATTATAGATCGCAGTGTGACTTATGACGCTCCAAGCAGCCAATGGTGGCGGCAATTAGCTGCTTCGATTACCGGGGGTTTGATCTTTGCGACAGCTCTGACTCTGTTTGTGACACCAGCACTATTGATGTTGGGCAAAAGATTTGAAAAACAAACTATTAAAAATTGTAAAACTGATGTTAAATATAGTTCAAAAACTGTTGCTTAATAACAACAGGAGCAAAACTTTAAGTCCGAGCCAAACTGACAACTATAACTTTGGCAGCGTTTCCATCTTGAATTAGAACCCTAGCCGCTTCATTAGAAGTCGCACCTGTTGTGATTACATCATCAACCAAGACAACAGATTTGCCTGAAAATTCTTGGCGATGCTTTGGCTCTAGCATAAATATATTGTGGACGTTTTTGACTCGCTGATAGTAATTCATTCCCATTTGAGGTTTGTTATCAACGGTTCGAGTCAGGGAATTTGTTTTGAGTTGTAGTTTGCTTTTTGTAGCTAATTGAACTGCTAGTAGGGCGGCTTGGTTATATCCACGTTTTTTTAATCTATTGGGATGGAGTGGAATTGGCGTAATAATGTCGGCTTCTAAAATCCAATCTTTGACTTTGAGCCAAAGGAGATAGCCGAACAGTTTGGTGAATTCTGTATGGTTATAATATTTAAACTGAGAAATCATTCGCATTGCTATTTCGTTATAGTGCAACGTTGCAACCATTTTAGCGGCATACATTTTTTTTAGTTCGAATTTGCAAACACATAGGATACCTTGGTATTCAAATAATTTGCCACAACGTTGACAGGATGTTTCGGTGATAAAAACTAGCTTGCTCCAGCATTCGATGCATAATGTGTTTTGTGTAGAATCGATGCGAGATTTGCACACTAAACATTTTCTAGGATATAGTAAATCGACGCTTCTTGCTAGGGCGTTGCAGATTTGACTATAAATCCCCATAAATACTTATTAACCAAAAATCTTTTTATCAAATCTTTTATTTGATGCTTTCATGATGGGGGTAATTTAATATTGTTCATTTAACTATAAAACAACCTATCACTACAAAGCAACATATCCATTTTCCTGTTCATAACGTAAAATACATCCGTCTTTGATATCAAAAAACCACAGATGGATTTTTAGTTCGCCCGTCGCAACAGCGTTTTTGATCCAAGGAAAGGATAGGCAATTTTGGTATGAATTATGCAAAGCTTTTTTAGCATATTCATTTTCATCTTCGCCTTCGCAATTTGGGTGATCGATAATCGAGACCCAGTTTGTAATGAAATCATTATGGCCTTGGTTCATTACATCAGCATTTTTTTTATTTAGCAAGACTCTAATGCCGCTACATTGGCTATGTCCTAGAAGGATCAAATGCTGGACTTTTAAAACCCTTATGCCAAACTCTAGTGCTGCACTTGTTCCGTGGTGCATCTCATCTTTTTCGTATGGAGGTACAATATTTGCGACGTTTCGAACAACAAAAAGATCGCCTGGATCACACTGCAAAAGTAAAGCTGGATCAACCCGGGAGTCACAACAAGCGACCACCATTGTGCCTGGGCTTTGGCCATATGTATGGAGATGTTGCATAATCGATTGATCCGATGTTACATATTTCTGACGAAAGGTTTGGTATCCAGCTAAGATTTTAGCAAATTTTTGTTCCATGAGTTGATATTTTTTATTTAAATTATAAATGTATTTTTAGTCCAGAGACCTTGCAACTAATAAATTTTATATGCTATAGTCATCGCTATACTATACTAAATAAAACTTAATGTGTCACGTCATATCCTAACTGTACTGCTCTTTGCTTTTTTTGCTCTCACTGGTTGTCAGAATCGCCCAGACAGAGCTTGGCAGCAACCTAAAGATTTTCAAATCAAACGTAATACGGAATATAACGCTTTTGTGGCTAATGGTGGTTTAAAAAAACAGGATGGTCGAAGTCAATCCTCCTACCAGAGGTCAATGCTAGAGAGAGCAAAAAGAGATTTAGGGGTTGATTCAGGGGTTGAGGACATGGGTTATTCATCGGTTAATTGAATTTTTGGTTTAAGGGTTTAAAGTTGTAATAATTGTATTTATGGAGAATTTAGATAATTGTTCGTAAGAGTAACCGCAAAAGAATCATGAAAAGGTTAAAAATTTAAAAGTTACTATAGTATTGTTATATTATTATGATATCCTGTACCAAAAGAATAGAATTCGATTCCGCCCACCGGGTTCCAAGCCATAGCGGTGCCTGCAAAATGCTTCATGGCCATCGGTATGTTCTCGAAGTTAGCTTTGTGACTAAAAATATCGATGATTCAGGAATGATTATAGATTTTGGGATAATTAAAACTAGGTTGAAGCAATGGCTTGATGAGAACTGGGACCATAATACTATACTATCACAGAGTGACAAGAAGCTCGGTGATGATATAGCGGCCTATACTGGACAAAAGCCGTTTTATCTAATAAACCCACCAACTGCGGAAAATATGGCTGATTTTCTTTATAAAAATGTAATACCTGAGCTTTTTAATGATTTTAGTGATTTAAAATGTGTCAAACTGCGGCTTTACGAAACACCTAATTCATATGCTGAGTGTGCTGCATATTAATTTTGTTGGTGAGATTAGGTTCGGTTTGCGAGCAAATTATTAGAAATGATTTAAGCGAGTTTTGTTATTATATTTTACTTAATCGGTTATTTTAAAATTATTTGTTAATAGATTGAGAATTAGGTTTAGTTAAAAGGTAAAAACCTATTAAAAACATTGGTAGTGTTAGCAACTGCCCCATTGTGATATTACAGTATAGATAGCCGATATGAGCGTCGGGTTCGCGCCATAATTCGCAGATAGTACGAGCCAAACCATATCCTAATAGACAGGCGCCAGTTAATTTGCCGTCGCTTTTTTTTAGGTCAGAATAGAAAAATAACCCCATCATTAGAATCAAAAGCAATATCCCTTCAGCAAAACTTTCATATAAAGCACTGGGGTGCCTTGGTAACATATCGATACTAGGGAAGACTATCCCCCAAGGTTTAGAGGTTGGTTTGCCTTGTAATTCTCCATTAATAAAATTGGCAACACGACCAAAAAACAATCCTAAGGGACATACGCAAGCAAGAAGATCTGTCATGTATAATATTGACCTAATATTATAGGTTCGACACCAAAGAGTTAAACCAATAAAAGCGCCAATCGCCCCACCATGGAACGACATTCCACCCTGCCACACTAGCAGAATTCGGATTGGATCGACTAGGATCCAGTTCGGATGGTAAAACAAAACATAGCCTATTCTACCTCCGATGATAATACCAAGAGCAATAAAGACCATAATGCTATCAGCAGCGTTTTTATTTTGTATCAGATTTTGGTGTTTGGAATCGAGGTATTTTAGTATATAAGAGCATAGTAATATACTAATAGCGTATGCTATTCCGTACCAATAAATATCGAATTGGCCAATACTAAAAGCAATTGGGTTAATTTTTAAAAACATAATTGTCTAAATCAATTAGTTGCGATATAATTAAATATATAATTAATTAAATTTATATGTAACATGTCTACCAAATCGAGAAATTCTTCAACTTCGAAAAATACTACACATCACAAGTATTATAATTTAAAAAAAGAAGCAGGTAAAGTAGCAACAAAAGCTTGTTCTGCTTTTAGCGGCTTTACTGCGGTTATGACTAAATTTTTTCGCGGCTATGTTAGTAGCTTGTCGGACGGCATTGATTATGTTATGAGTGACGGATTTAGTAATGATGTATATTCTAAATCCAAAGGGAGAAAAAAAACAGCGCCAAAAGAAATCAAAACAGTAACCAGAAATAGAAGAGCGAAAGGAATTAATTCAAAAGTTGTGAAAACTAAAACACAAGATATTGTCAAGCAATAAATGACCTGGAATGATTTTAGCATTTACCACAAAGGTAATGATCATCATGATAGTAGCTCTAACCAAAAAAGTTATAGACCTGGGGTAGGGGCAGTGATTTTTAATCGAGAGAAAAAAATACTTTTATGTCAACGTTTGTCTCGTGATAAAAATTATGTTACAGTTCAGAATCAAAATTTTGTTAAAGAACCTAACCAAGGAGCAGAATCTAGCAACTCAAAATCTAATTACACAATTCCAGCCACTCTCCAGTTTCCACAAGGCGGTATAGATCATGGAGAAAAAGCAATTGAAGCTTTGGAGAGAGAAATGCAAGAAGAATTGGGTTTGAATAAGAATTTTACAATAATCGCTGAGTCGTCAAATCTGCACTCTTATGACTTCCCCGCTTTTGTTCAGAAGAAAGTATATCGTGGCAAATACGTTGGCCAAAACCAAAAATGGTTTTTGTTGTATTTCTATGGTGATGATTGTGACATCAATATAAGCGATCATCTAGAGCCGGAGTTTAGCGCTTTCTATTGGTTGGATTTGAGCGAGGCTGTTCGATATGCGATTGATTTTAAAAAACCTCTATATGCTAGACTGGTAGATGAATTTGGTCCTATTATACAAAATTATACTATCCCCGTCTGAGTAATATAACTTGGCGATTTTGCTAAATATAATACAAAGCTAAAATATACAATAATGCTAAGCTTTGGATTATGAATTTAGCTAATAACAATTCGCAAATTATCGAAATCAAACAAAATATGCCAGTATCGTTCGGTGACCTGACAATAACATTGCGTGGTGGGTGGGGTAGTTTGCAAAAGAAGGGAGTTGCTGATACTCAGGCTTATATTATGGTTGCTGACACTTTGGAGAAAAGAGAAGTGTTTAGCGGCTGGATCAGTTCAAAATATCCAACCGCCAATCAGGTTGTCTATCAACAGTTGTTGATACGTTTATTATGAGATTGTGGATGAGCTGTTGACGGATTGGCTATCGTTAGAATATGCGACAACTTCGAATTTTTGGCGATTTTTAATATTTTGACAAATCCCACCAACTAATAGAGAAAGCCCTATCAATCCAACAAAACCCAAAGCTGCATATGCTCCTACAGGAGCGGATATACAACAAGCATAGAGATAGCACATTCCTCCTGCTGAAAGTGCTGCTAGCATGGCACCGGCAGCAACCAGAACAGCGCCACTGCTTTGTTGTGTTTCGCGATTGACTACTGTGGAGCTATCACTTGTTTCATGTTGTTCCACTGTTATGTATTCTTCGAACTCTGTAAGTGCTTTTTTAAATTCAGTTTCAAACTTTGGAATATAAACTTTATTCAAATTTTTGAGATTTTCTCCGATCTCTTCGTTGCGCATTCCTGATGCTTTGGGGTCTTTGATTTTGTTGTATGCATTCTGGTATTGTTCTTTGAGTGCTACAAAATTTTTATATTGCTCGGTTGTCAAAATATTAATATGATCTGTCTTATGATAAGACTGCAAAAGCAAAGCTTTCATTTTACTAGATAGATTAAAAGTATTATAGGGAAACTCTGAATCTCTGAGTGATTGAGTTTCTTGAGTTAGTGGAACTCCTTCCTGCGAGCCATTGTGGTTTGGCGCCGGGTTTTGTTTCTCCTCTGTATTTATTATGATACCTTGGCCATTAGCTTCTTCGTTTTCGGCTTTTTCGAGATTTTCTATCGATTTTCGAATTTTTTTCAAATATCTCCTGGAATCCTTTGTAAATTCTGTGATTAACTTTTTTGTGGTATCCTCAAGATATTTATGCTTTTCGCTTTCTTCTTTTTTTGCTATTTCTTCTAATTGTTCAGTATTGAAGCCCCAACTCCAAAGTTTTTGATATTGTTTTGCATTATCGTTTTGATTTTCAGTTAGAAAAAGATAACTGAAGAGAGCCTGAGTTTTCTCTTCATTCCCTTCTGCTCGTTTTTCTAATTTACTAGAAAATTTGTCTGCATATGTTTTGATTTTTAGCAGGTCGGCGTCACTAATTCTTTGTGTTTCAGTGTTTGTTTGGAGTTTGTGAATTTTCTCTGCAGTGTTTTTTTTGAATTTTGTAATTATCTTTGAATTGATTTCTGAATAATTAAGATTTTCGTGTTTTCCATCGGTCCTTTTGTTGGACTTCCGTAGTCTTTTAGAGTGTTTCATTCTATTGACCTGTTAATATTGTTGAACGTTTATACAATAGCATATGTTATAATGCAATGCAATAATATACCGCTACAACAAAACAATAAAATATAACGCGAAACATAACGCAAAAGTTATAAATGTAAAGACATCTTATAACCATAGCAATTGATTAGTATCATCTCCCAAAACAGCAAAATTTCCCTGGTTCTAAAATCACCAGTGCTTATCTTTTGGCTATATTGCAAATTACGTTATTTTTTTAGAGATAAAACTTGGCAAAAATTGAAAACTCTAGTAATTATTGTTACATAACCTAATCCCATCAATTAATAATCAAATTTTGATGTATTAATCAAAAACCATATGAATAAACTCCACTCTTTTTTGTTTCTATTCGCTGTATTGCTTGGAATGTTGGCACCAACATTCGGAAGCGCAAATTCAATTTTCGACCAGACAGATAGCGGTGAAGTTTTAAATGATCGGGATAATGGTTGGGTGGGAGATGAAAAAATTGCGGTTGAAAAGCGGTATTATTCAGAAAGCAACTATGTCCAAACAAATAATGCTAAGCTTTGGATTATGAATTTAGCTAATAACAATTCGCAAATTATCGAAATCAAACAAAATATGCCAGTATCGTTCGGTGACCTGACAATAACATTGCGTGGTGGGTGGGGTAGTTTGCAAAAGAAGGGAGTTGCTGATACTCAGGCTTATATTATGGTTGCTGACACTTTGGAGAAAAGAGAAGTGTTTAGCGGCTGGATCAGTTCAAAATATCCAACCGCCAATCAGGTTGTCTATCAACAGTTGTTGATACGTTTATTATGAGATTGTGGATGAGCTGTTGACGGATTGGCTATCGTTAGAATATGCGACAACTTCGAATTTTTGGCGATTTTTAATATTTTGACAAATCCCACCAACTAATAGAGAAAGCCCTATCAATCCAACAAAACCCAAAGCTGCATATACCCCCAAGGCAGAAACTCCAATCGCGGATAATATAGATAATGGTATACCATAAGCATAGACATAACCAGCTCCTCCTCCTGAAAGTGCTGCTAGCATAGAACCAGCAGCAATCGGGCCAGCACCGCCGCCCCTTTGTTTTTCGGTGTTTGATTTTGTCTTGAATGTTGCTTGCGATTTTGCAGAAAACATAAAGTCTGCATTCTGTGATAATATTATACTTTGTGCTGTATTACTGTTATGAGAATCAGCTGATTGTAGTGACGGTTGTGAAAAATCATAGCTATTCGATAAAATATTTTGTGTTTTTTGTTTTTCTGCTTCTTTTTGCAGCTTTTCTATCAATTCTTGAGCTTTTTGTTCAATTGATTTCAAAAATTCCTGGGATTTATTGAGAAGTTCTATGATTGACTTTTGTTCTGTTTTAGTAAGCAATTCATTGATTTTTGTATATTCAGACTCGCTGGCTTTTATTGTTTCTAACTCTTGCATGTTGAATCCAAAAGCCTTGAGTTTTGACTCAAGGCTTGTGTTATTATAATTGTTTGATGGGAAAAAATAGTTATAGAGAGCTTGATATTTTGCGGCATTAGTTTTTTCTATGGATTTCAATTCGTTCAAACATTTTTTTGCATATTCTACGATTTCTTGATCCTCTGTCTGAGAACTTTGCAAACTATCGTTTTGTTTTATAAAGTTATTAGCAATGCTAAATACAGATTCTTCGAATCCTTTAATTATCTGTTGAGTGGTTTGTTGTGTATTTTGCATTTTACTTACCTGTTAATATTTTATTGTTTTGCTATATTATGCTACTGGTGTTTTAGCATAATACCACACATTATAATATAATGCAATAATATAATATAGTAAAACAATAAAATATAACGCAAAGGTTATAATGTAAAAATATCTTATAACCTTAGCAACTGATTGCCATCACCTTCCAAAACAGCAAAATTTCGCGGGTTCTAAAATTACAATGATCAAGCTATTTGGAAAGAAAACTTATAACTAAAAGATTAAAAAATGTTGCCGATAAAAATAATCTCAGTTAAAATACCACCAACAAAATCAAATCAAAACAAAACATGCCCCATCTTAACACCGCGTTTTTTTTACCACAAATTATATGGTTAGCCCTGATTTTCTTGCTTTGCTACTTGGTCGTTTGTTTTTTGTTACTGCCGACAATGCGTCTTGGGATTTTGCGTCGCAAATCGATTATTATGATGCATTTGAACGAAGCTAACAGGATTCTCGCAAGAGTTGAAGCGATTGAAGCAAAAACTGAGCAGATTGTGATTAATCACCGCAATGAACTCAACAACATTAGATATAATGCAATGCATAGAGCAAAAACGATAGTGAACAGTAAAGTGGCGGCTGTTAACGCTGAAATTGCGGCTCATATTGAAGAAATAGATAGAAGCAAAGATGAAAAGAGACAAATGTTGGAAAAGACCATCCCAAATATTATTGAAGAAGTTTCGGGACAGGTTTGGGATTTTTTAGCAAATCCTCATAAAACTAACACAATAATGTAGCTTTAAATTAGCAAAAAAATGAACTAGAATTAAAAACAATGATTTTTCTTACCCTATAATGATGACAATACTAACTAACGAACTATTTTGGATCGCTTTGTCTTTCTCAGTTTTTATAGCAGCGATAATGCATAAATCAGTCAAGGGTAAAATATATGCTGCTCTTGATCAACGTATAAAAAAAGCTGTAAGTGATGTTGTTGAAGCTGAGTTGGTCAAAAAATCAGCACAGCTTCGTCTCAAGGAAACAAGAGTCCGCTATAATACAATCGTTGAAACTAACTCCAGAATTTTGCAGCTAGCTCAATCTGACGCTCAGGTTTTGCTTTCTGAGGCTAATAAAAAGATTGAAGATCTAGAAAAGCAAAAAAATAGTCTGATCGAAGGGTATCAAAATGCGCAGAATAAAGAAATTATTGAGGCATTAAAAAGTGATGTATTGGTTGCTGCTTTAAATATTGTCGAGCGTAAATTTGAATCATTATTGAAAAATCAAAGCTATCGAACTGAGGTCGAAGACCTTGATCTAGAAATATTCAAAAAAACCTGGAATTAGAATAGAGTTAAAATATTATAGGGAGGGGGTCTTAGATACCAAAACATGATTTGATTATAGTGATATAGCGATCTAATATAATGTTATTATGACTATAGTTTGAATAATACCAACCACCGCTGAAGTTAATAGCAAATCTCTGTTGCGATTAGATAGAAAATTTATGTTGCTATTTAGAACGAATTTTTATATCATCGGCACTATTCCAAATTATCTCGTATGGCCAAGTGGCATTGCCTGGGAGATATATTGTTTTTGATTTTCAATTCATAAAACAAACAAAATTAACTTATCTATATAAGAGGAAATATGCCAAAAATGAAAACAAAAAGTGGAGCGAAAAAACGCTTCAAATTCACTGCCACTGGTCTAGTAATTGGGACCCAAGCTAAAACCAGACACAACAAACGTAAAATGAGCAAACGCGCTCTAAGAACGCAGAGAGGAACCCAGATCATGAACGATGTTGAGGCTCGTAGGGTTATTCGATATTTCCCTTATGCTAACTTAGCAGCATAGTACTGTCCTATTACAAAGCGCCAGAAAAATTGCCAATAAATCTAAGTCAAAACATACTCTCTGTTTTAGCAAGTGATGGCAAATTAATGGATAAGCAAGTAATAAAATCAGTTAGTCGAGATAATTCTAAAATTACTAAACTCAATAAATAACATAAATTAGGTAAAAAATATGGCACGTGTAAAACGCAGTGTAGTCGCTCGTAAAAGACATAAAAAAATACTAGAACTTGCAAAAGGATATTATGGTCGCTCCAAAAGTTGTTTTAGAGTCGCTGTAGAAAAGGTAGAAAAAGCGTTACGCTATGCTTATCGCGATCGTCGCAATAAAAAACGTGATCTGCGCGGCCTTTGGATCCAGCGGATTAATGCAGCAACCAGAGAACATGGTATGTCTTATTCAGTCTTTATGCATGGCTTAAAAAATGCTGGCATAACGATCAATCGCAAAATGCTTTCTGAGATCGCAATTAATGATAGTGTTGCTTTCTCTGGCTTAGTTGAACAAGCAAAATCTTGC
>CALKVD010000172.1 GCA_937996615.1 uncultured Rickettsiales bacterium
ATTCCAAATGAGAATGACATTTATGATTTGGCAGGAATTCATAATTATGACTTACCCGAAGATTTGGATTTAATATATAAAAAGTTTTATGAAGAATTTCGTGCAAATGAACTTGAAAAATCTATTGGTAGAAAAATTAGAAATTTAAAATATTGATGTATTCTATTAATTGGTAAATTATAAAAAATTAGTTGTGTGATTTTTTGTGCAAATTTTCTAGAACCATTTTAGCAACAACCGCAGTAGGCATTGCAAGAAACATGCCCATTACACCAAAAAATTTCGCACTCAACAATAAACTAAACAAGGTTAACAATGGGTGGAGGCCTAATCTTTTACCTATAATATAATTACTGACATATACCATTTCAATCAAATGGCCAATGCCATATATCGCCAAAACAATTAATAAATGAGAATCAAAGATTCCAAACTGGACTATAGTTAGGATAACAGAAAGTAGCAAAGTTATAATAGCACCGAGATAAGGGATTAGAGCCATAATTGCTGAAACTATACCAAGCTGTATAGCATATTTTAATCCTATGATATAAAATAGCGATCCATAGTAGAAAAACCATATAATACAAGCGACAAGCTGGGCTTTGCAAAAAACCACCATAATATTACGTATTTTAGTGACCCCATTACCGATGGTATTATAGTACTGTGGTGGCATAATAGCTTGAGCAGCTTTCCTCAAAATTGGGCCATCAATCATAAAATAGTATGCTATAAATGGTGCAAGAAAAATGTTTACCACTGCTGCTGCTGCAATTTTACTTGCACTCACAAGTTGAGAAAAAATAGTTTTTGATATCGCGATTATATAGCTAGGGATTTCTACCATAATCTTTTCTGCAGAATGGTGTAATGCTTCGGGTAGGTAAGTGTTAATGTATACCATTAAAGCACGCTGAGCTTGATCAATATCAGTAGTTGTGATTATCTGATATATGATCAAAAACTGCTGATATACTAACGGAATCAACAAGACAAATATAATGGTTAAAATACTGTATAACGCTAGAATAGCTATTACCGCTACTAAACTAAAGGGAACAAAATTATTTTGGATTTGATTCGTAATTCGCTGACACAAAGGTTTGAGAAAATAGGCAATCAAAGCCGCTAATATAAATGGCAGCAAAACATCCATGGCGTAAACAGACAAAACACCAATCAATAGCAAAACCAAAATCGGTGCTGAATGCTGTCTACTATAATTGTTTATCATTTTTTAAACCAAAGCAAAAAATAGCTAGTTTCTATTTTGCTTTGGTTTTAGTTATGATTTGACTTTTAGTTATGGTATTATCACAAGAGTTGGGATTGTTGTTTTCGCCATAAATCGTATTTAAATCATTTGAATTGAGTGTTGGTGGCACTATCAAGGGTTGATAACTAATGACACTGTTTTCGTTTGGTGCTTTTGATGTCATACCCAGAGTATTTTTAACTTTGGAAGTCGCCCTATCATTACAACCAGTAATTGTAATACAAAACAGAGTGGCAAGCAGTACAGTGGTCTTCCTAAATATATTGCGAGATAATTGCATAAGTTTCTAGTTTTTTTGGTTAAGCAAATAACGAACAATGAGAGATATATCATCTGCAGTAGTTATCAGCAAGTTTTATTGTGATTTTATTCTTTTTTAGTATAGTAAAAAATAGCGTTCTTTGTTTATGAAAAATTAATGTGACTCAAAATAAAAAACCACAATATACTATATTTAAAGAATATGATATCCGTGGCAATTTTGGAGCTAATCTTCTATTAGAAGACTTTAGCTATATTGCTGATAGAATAAAGTATCTTATACAATCACCAGAAAGTTTTATTGGTAAAAAAAAGATTGGGAAGAAAAAAATTAATAGGATAGTTGGAGAATTGCAACATCTTAGGGTGGTTGATTTAGCAAATCAACCAATAAATTTCAAGCCGCCACAATATACAGCAGTGATTAGCCGAGATTGTCGCCCTAGTTCGCAACAGATTGCAGATTGCGTAATTGCTTCACTGCGCCAAAGTGGAATTGATGTCATTGATCTTAATATTAGCCCTGTGTTTATGATGAATTTTGCAGTTTTAAAATTAAATGCTGATATAGGATTTATGGTTACCGCTTCGCATAACCATCTTAACGATAATGGTCTAAAAATTACTTTAGGAGCTA
>CALKVD010000173.1 GCA_937996615.1 uncultured Rickettsiales bacterium
AACAGCTTAATATCAAAGCATATCAATACGATTTGGTTTGTAATGGAATTGAGCTATCTAGTGGCGCAATCCGTAACCACCGAATCGATATCATGTATAAAGCTTTCCAAATAGCTGGCTACGACAGACTAGAAGTAGAAAAAAGATTTGGCGGGATGCTTAGGGCGTTTAAATATGGTGCCCCACCACATGGTGGTATTGCTCCAGGGATTGACCGAATTGTGATGCTATTAGCGAATGAACAAAATATCAGAAAAGTCATAGCTTTCCCCCTTAACCAAAAAGCTCAGGATTTGCTAATGCAAGCCCCGAATTATGTCAGTGAACAACAACTCAAGGATTTGCATATAATAGTCAAAACACCGGATACAAAAAAAGATAAATCACCGCAAACTTGATTCAATACCAATTTAGAAAAACAGCTTATGGCTTGTTGATACTACATACAAGAAATAAAATAGGTTATGCTGATTTTATGAAAGCATTGAGTTTAAATCAGTATAACCTAACCAAGTCAAACCTAGCTGTGTGAACTGGTAACCGGAAAAATATCGTGTTGTATGTCGCGGAGAGCATGCAAATGAGGGCGGGCGCGAGAATTTGGCATTTATTTGACAGACCATTTAAATTCGCTTTAAACCTCTGGGTCGAGCGGGGGGCATTTTGGAACGTTTGTTTGTTGGTTTGCAAACAAGTTGTTTGAATATTGTTAGGGATATTCCCTTTTCTATTGCTATATATTAATCTTGCTTCCAAAGTACTTAGTTTATAAATTTATCCAAAATCTGATAAGCTCTTTGCACTGTTGTTTGTGGCATTCCAGCTAGAGCAGCTACGTTAATTCCATATGATTTATCTGCACTACCTCGCACTACTTGATGAGTGAACAAAATTTGGTTATGCCATTCTTTAACTTGTAGTGAGTAACATACAACTCTTTGCAATCTATTGTTGTTATTAGATTTAGCGACAGACGAAGTTATAGAATTGTTGTTCGCCGATTGTCCTTCTAGTTGTGATAGTTCATGGTAATGGGTGGCAAAAAAAGTACGAGCTCCTATTTGATTATGGATTGTTTCAACAACGGCCCAGGCTATCGCTAATCCATCATAGGTTGAAGTTCCGCGACCAACTTCATCCAAAATAATGAGCGAGCGAGAAGTTGCGTTATTAAGAATATTAGCTGTTTCGATCATTTCTACCATGAAAGTTGATTCTCCTTGGGAAATATTATCTGACGCTCCGATCCTGCTAAAAAGTTTATCCGCGACGCCAATACGAGCACTCTCAGCAGGTACAAACGATCCCATTTGCGCCATTATACAGATCAGTGCATTTTGGCGCAAAAAGGTACTTTTACCAGCCATATTAGGTCCACTTAGTAGCCATAAATTATTCTTTTGGCTTATATAGCAATCGTTGGGGGTAAAGCTTTTGTTATTGCGTTCAACAATTGGGTGGCGTCCAGCTTTCAAGTGAAACTCATCAGAATTATCAACAATTGGTCTGACATATTTATATAGGGCAGCAATTTCAGCTAGACTTGCAAACACATCGAGATTTGCGATAGCAAAGCATCCTAGCGCTATACTATCACAATGTTCTTTAACTTTATTGCATAAATCTGTGATAATTTTTTGTTCTAATTCAGTAGTTCTAGTATCACAAACCAAAATCTTTTCTTCTAATTCATCTAGCTCTTTAGTTGTATAGCGTATAGAGGTACCCAATGACTGGCGGTGTTTAAATAGCTCATCGGTCATTTTATTATTTGCTGCGTTAGGAATTTCAACGTAGTAGCCGATGATATTATTTCTCGAGATTTTTAAACTGTTAATACCAGTCAAAGCGCGATATTTATTTTTTAGCTCATTCAGCATGATATTTGTGTTTTGTTTGATTTCATACCAATGGTCTAATTGGGGGGCATATTTTTCTTTAATGATTCTAGAGCTAAATCCAACTGTTAGCAGATCGTCTGCCAATGCTTCTTTTAGCTCAATATATAAATTATCAAACGATACTAGTTGTTCAATAAAACTTTCAATCGAATCGGAGAATTTTTTACCATATCCAATTTCAGCAACCTTTTGTTTAGTCAGGAGACCATGTCTGATAATCCCTAAGTCTCTTGCTGTTCCTCGGCCAGCTCCAATTCTAGACAAAGCTCTTTCAACATCAGGAAATTCACCTAAGAGAAAACGTAATCTTTTTCTTTCTTCTTGATGTTGAAACAAAGCTTCAACATTATTTAAACGCTGATTAATCGCTTCCGGGTTGGTTAATGGCGACGCAAGATAGGCAGACAACAGTCTGCTTCCCGAAGAAGTGCAAGTTAAGTCGAGAACTGAAAGCAGAGTACAGTTTGTATCACTCCCTCTAATGCTTTTTGTTAATTCTAGGTTATGGCGTGTTGCACTATCAATAATCATAAAATCACTACTATGTATTTTTTTTAGTGATCTGAGATTTGGGAGATATTGCTTTTGGGTATGTTCTAAATATTCGAGAAGCACGCCAGCGGAAATGATTTCTACTTTGCTTAAATTTTTTGATACTGACGATTGATGTCGCTCAAGTTTTTCTTGGCAGCGATGAATTTCAAAAAAAGCATTTGGCCTTCTCGTTGTCACCCCTTCATAACTATTGAGTTGTGATTTTTCTGGAGCATTATAAAATGAATCGGAAACCAGCAACTCTTTGACTGGTAATCTACTGATTTCGCTGCCAATCATATTTGGTTCAGTTGTGGTAATTAAAAATTCGCCAGTTGAAATATCAGTCCAGGTAATTGCTGCAATATTATTTTTGAGATATAAAGACGCGAGATAAGAGCTTTCTTTGCCGTTGAGTAGAGTTTCTTCTAGGATTGTACCGGGGGTTAGAATTCTGATCACTTCACGTCTTACAACTGCTTTATATCCTCGTTTTTTTGCTTCTTCTGGGGTTTCCATCTGATCACAAATTGCAACGCTATACCCTCGACGGATCAGCCGTTGCAAATATACATCACAAGCATGAAAAGGAATTCCACACATCGGTATATCTTCATCATTCTTTTGGCCTCGACGAGTTAAAACTATATCTAATTCTTTTGCTGCTGTGATAGCATCGTCAAAAAAAAGCTCATAAAAATCTCCCAAGCGATAAAATAATAGATATTCCTGGTATTTGCTTTTGATGCTGCAATATTGTTGCATCATTGGGGTTAAGTTGTTGCTTTCGATTAACATTGTTATTCCTCTTATTGTGTTATTGCTCTTTTGGATTCACCAAATCGTATGCTATTTTACTGATACTTCCTGCTCCCATGCAAAGCAACATATCCCCGCTGTTTCCAACTTCATTGATAATACTAGCTAAATTACTTTCATCGTTAAGTAATAGTACTTGTGGCTTGCTACCATTTGGATTCTGATTAGCAGCAGCAAGTATTTTATGATATAACACTCGAGAAGAAACATTGTCGATTTTTTCTTCTCCAGCACTATATATTGGTAGAAGAATGAGGTAATCAGCTGCGATATTAGCTAAAGTTGTTGTGAAGTGATCCATCAAATCTTTGGTTCTGCTATAACGGTGTGGTTGAAAAATAGCAATTAGCTTGGGTTTATTTTTGCTTTGAGGTGTTGATGTTTTATGGATATATTTGGATGCGTTATTAGCTTCATCTTGATTATTTTGCTCTAACCACAGTTTTGCCATTGCAACTGTTGCAGTGATTTCGGTGCCGTGGTGGGCATAGTCGTCAATAACAGTAATTCCATTGATTTGACCTAAAATCGAAAAACGTCGCTTAACTCCAGTAAAAGTAGCAAAAGCTGTCTTGGTTTTGGCTTCATCTAAATCATAAATCGCTCCAACGCCAGCGACTGCTGCAATAGCATTGCTGACATTGTGCAGGCCGTAGGTTTTGATCATAATGTTTTTATAGCTTATCGCTTGTGGCATGTAACTATTTATATCGCTATCACTTTTCGTTCGGTTTTTTGATTCAGTCTTGTTATTAGTGTTATTATATATTGTGCCAACTAAATCAAAATATGTTCCATTCCTGTCAACTCGTATATTTTCTGCATGGAGAATATTTTGAGCTAAAGCTTGGCTGCAGTAATTTTGCTTTCTTGCTGTTGCTAGATTCAAGCTGTAAGGAATAATTTTTGCTCTAACCTTGAGAGTAATCAGCTCTTCCCAAATCTCGAATAGATTACTATCATCAATACATAATACTACAGCATTACGATCTGACATTTTCATTATAAAGTTCTTAAATTGATTACGTAAATTTTCAATTGTGCCATAGTATTCGAGATGTTCTGGTTCGAGATTGGTTATAACTGTTGTGGTGCAGGGGAGGAATAAAAAACTGCCATCTGATTCATCTGCTTCCAAAGCTATTATCTCTCCAGACCCTACTAATATATTATTACCAAAATTATGCATCAATCCACCATTTACTACTGTAGGTTGGGTCCCAAGATGATGCAGCAATGAGCCAATCATTGCTGTTGTTGTTGTTTTGCCGTGGGTTCCTGTTACTGCGATTGAGGTTGTGTGTAGTGGGATTAACCCAGCTAGGGCTTCTGCTCGACTTATGATAGGAACGCCAAAATCTTTTGCTGCTACTATTTCTGGATTATCGTTTCTTATTGCTGAAGAGCGAATGACGCAACTTATGCTTGTGTCTATGTTATCAACTGAATGGCCAACAAAATAATTGATTCCACAATCCTCGAGCAAATCCTTTGTATAATCGCAACTAGAATCACTCCCCTGGACACGATAGCCACAGGCGTTATAGATTTGGGCAATACCGCTCATCCCAATACCACCAATGCCAACAAAGTGTAGTTTAGTGCCTTTGTGTAATTTGGATGTTCCTATTGTAACACCGTTGTGCTGAATTTCTTTTTTGTTACTCAATTTATATTAATAGATAGATTTCGATTTTCACCAAGCATCTTACTATTTTACTTTTTGCCCAGGAAGTACTTTTTTAATTTTATTATTGTTAATTTTATTGTTTACTGTGATCAGCAATTTTTTAGCAGCAAGATCCCATTCGGTATCCGCGAAATTGTGATGCAAGAGAGCTGCAAATTGTGTTGCCCGCTCCTGCATCCCGATTTCAGAGTAGCAAGCAACAAGGCGGTATAGAGCTTCTGGAATGACAACTGTAGTTGGGTTATTAGCAAGGACCGATTCAAAGCGAACTAGAGCTGCTCCCATATTGCCTTGTTTTTGATAAAATCGTCCGATCTCCATTTCTTGAGCTGCTAGCATTGCAATCGTGAACTTCTCTTTGCCATAGGCATCTGTTGCATATTGGGTTCCAGGATATAGCAATATGACTTTGCGGAATTCGTTCAAAGCTTCTTCAGTGATTTTCTGATCTCTTCCTGGATCTGCTATTTGCATATAATACGACATTGCTAGCATATACTGAACGTAAGCAGCGTATTCGCTCCCAGGATAGTAGCGGAGAAATGATTTTGCTGAGAGTTCGGCATCATCAAACTTTTGGTTGATATAGTATGCGTATAATTTCAGTATTTTTGCTTTTTGTATTAGAGAAGAATAGGGGTAGTACTGCTCGATTTCGTTGAGCGATTGTATCGCTTCTTTATGATCATTTAATAATACTTGCATAGAACTTTGATATAGCTGTGCATCAGTTTGTTCTATTTTGTCAGGAATGATAAAAGAATTACTACACCCTGCCAGAGATAAACTAAGAATAATATAGGGTATATAAGTAATTTTGAGCCAGCTTTTGAAGTTTTGAAAATTCTCGAACTCGATTGCTTTGAGAATTTTTATTTCCACATCTGTAGTGATTTTTTTAAAAATAGTCAGCATAAAATTTTCTTATCATTAAATAAATTCGCTATTAACTTATCTAGCTTTTTGCTAAGATTTCAGCAAGTTTTCCTGAATCATAGAGCTCTTTTGTGATATCAGCCCCTCCGATAAACTCACCGTTGATATAGAGCTGAGGAATTGTTGGCCAATTTGAAAACTGTTTGATCCCTTCGCGCAATTCTTCGTCTGCAAGCACGTTGATATCTTTGAATTGGACATCTAATTTGCGTAGGATTTGTACTACAGTAGCAGAAAATCCACAAAGTGGAGAATCGGCAGTTCCTTTCATGAATAGCACAACTTTATTATCACCAATCTCTTTACGAATTTTGTCAAAAATTTCTGGCATACCTACCTGTTTTTAAAATTTTGTTAACTTAACAGAGCAACATTACATAACTAATTGCTGATTTGCAATAGAGAACCTGCTTTCTCGTTTTAATTTAGTCACTATATAATATCGCTAAGATCAATCTTTATCAACCATCTTCTTTATATTTTCAAGTGTTGAGTCTGATAATTTATCTGATTCAGCAATTTCGTTTTGCTGTTGCATGTAATGACGTAGTAGCATAGTTAAAGCTGTTTTATTTACACTTTCGTAATTGCTCTCCGCTGGGCAATTGCCTGCCAAATCTTGATTTGGATCACATTCCTCCAGATTTTTTTGTTTATCATTTAAGTTTGTATCATTGCTGTTTGCAGTATTATTTTTTTGCAACACTTTTTCTTTTGATTCTGGAGATTGCGTCTGATTTTCGCTTTTATAGTCATGATTTTCAATTTGCTGTTTAATCATTTTTTGAACCTGTTCCAGTAGTTCCGGGGAGGCATATTTTGATAGTAAGCTAACAGCATCAACGGCAGATATTTTACCTGTTTTATCCTTGGGGTTGTTTTTATCATCGGCAACATCTTTTTTACTGATTTTGCTTATGTTTTCGTGGAGTGAAGCTGGCATATATTTAGAGAAGAGATGTTCGCCATATTTCAACCATGGGTAGAGTTGTGCCGTTCTAACAACTGATGGTTCATTTTCCGGATCATCGATCTTATTGTCACTTACGATTGCGTTGATAATGCTGTAGCAAAAAAAGATAAAAACACAGATTAGTCCACCTCTCAGCCAACCAAACAAAGTACCGAATACTTTGTCAAGGATGTTTGGAATGACCGACCTCAATATCGAACCTATAGTCATGTTAACAATCGCAAAACCAATCAGCATAATCAAAAATCCTCCGATATATCCGACCGCAAAAGAAACAAACTGTGAACCAACCCGAGCTATCAAAAATGGTTCAATTGAATCATATAGCTGATGGGTCAGATAAAACGAGCTAATCCATCCCACAATACTCAAAGCAGAACCGACCAAGCCACGGCTAAATCCGGCGATACCCGAAATCAAAACGACAATAATGATTGCAATATCGATACTGTTTAGGGAGTTGATATCAAAATTTAAGTGTGGCATTAGCATTTTGTTTAGTAATAATAATTTATTATTTTCTTATGTATTCTAGCAGTATAAAATTTTAGTGCAACCCAACTTTTATTACCCAATTTTTGGATATCACTTGGGGGTAGGGGGCAAATTACCATAATATAAAATTAGCGTGTCGTTAGAATATGGAACTGTTATAAAACGGAAATTTTTAGGTCATTGCTGTATCATGTTCGTTCTCAAATTCTCAGCATAGCAGAGTATACTAGGGGTTTGAGGCGGGCGCTGAACTGCTTCAAAATTTCTACTAACTTCCGTCTCATAGCGGCCCCAATATAGTATAATCCTATTCCACTTCTCTTTCGACATATTTCACATAAGTGCCATATTGACGCAAAAATTTTAGCAAATCCTCGATATTTTTTAGCTGAATTATATTTGCCTCGCTTTTATTCTGGAATTTTGCATCATAAGGCATGACGATTTTTTTAAACCCTAGTTTAACTGACTGGCTGATTCTAACATCACTCTGGTTAACTTGTCGCAATTCCCCGAGCAATCCAACTTCGCCAAAAAAAACAACATCTCGCGGTAAAAGCAGTCTACATGTAGCTGAAATCAAAGCAACTGCAACTGCTAGGTCGATTGCTGGTTCTTCAACTTTAAGTCCGCCAGCAATGTTGAGATATATCTCTTTGTCCATGATTTTTAGTCCCAGTCTACTACCTAAGGTTGCAATAATCATTGATAAGCGGTTGTTGTCCCATCCAACAGCTGAGCGTCTTGGCGAAGGGATGAATGACGGCGCAACCAATGCTTGTACCTCGAGCAGAATGCTTCTGCTACCTTCGTATCCAGCAAAAACACAGGATCCACTTATATTTGCTTCGCTTGACATGAAAATACTTGAGGGATTTTCGACCTCAATCAAACCTTCGTTAGACATTGCAAAAACTCCGATTTCATTAGTGGAGCCATAGCGATTTTTAGTTGCTCTGACAATTCGATACTGCCTTGTGCCATCGCCTTCAAAAAGCAAAACTGTGTCGACCATGTGTTCGAGTAGCTTTGGCCCTGCAACCTGGCCTTCTTTGGTAACATGGCCAACTACAAGCAAAACCAAGTTTTTTTGTTTGGCGATTTTAGTTAGTTCAAAAGTACAGGCCTTGACTTGGCTGACGCTACCAGGGGCCGAGTTGATTTCGTCTATAACCATAGTCTGAATCGAATCAACGATCAGGAGTAAAGGTTTGCTTGTTTTTTTGACTTTTTTTGTTTTTTGGGTGGACGCAAACTCAGGATTTGTTACTTGATCTAATGATGCATGGTCCAAATTTTTTTGGAGGCGTTGCTCAGAGCCTATTCTCAAAGTTTCTTGTAAATTGAGATTTTGATCCGGAGGAGATTGATGCTCTTGTTCTGTTGCATTTATAGATTCAACCTTCGGTATAGCGTCAAGTATTTCGCTAATATTAGTTGTTACTAATACACCAACATCAGCGTTGTCAATTCCCAACCTCTGAGCTCGGATTTTGATTTGGGTGACAGACTCTTCACCACTAACATAGAGACATTTTAGACCATGTTTGCTGGCGATGTTGCAAATCTGCAACAGTAAAGTTGATTTGCCTATACCAGGTTCGCCATATAGCAAAATCGTTGATCCAGGGACCATCCCTCCGCCGACTACTCGGTTAAATTCGTTGATGCCGCTGTCGTAGCGTTCGAGGGGGTGGGTCGAATCGTTCGCGCATAGGTTGTATATATCTCTGTCGCTATTACTTTTTTTCTTTTTGACAAAACTAAACTCATTGGCTTCAATTTTTTCTTCTTCAATCGTATTCCAGGTTAAACACTCGTTGCAGCGACCTATCCACTTCGAGTATTGGGCGCCACAAGATTGACAGATATATGCACTTTTGTTTTTCATCGTTTTTATTCATCTTTTCGGTTGGTGGTTTTATCCTATTGGATAAAGGTATTGCTAAGTTCTACCTCTGGTAGGGAGGCAAAATTTAATTTAACTCCTTTGATTCTAGAAGATATAAATTTAGTTTTAATAAAATTGGTTTCAGTGAACTCAGAAGATAATATATCTGCAAGTAAGAAATTAGTTTCAGCGATATTAGCATTTTCAAATATGCTGGAATCTATTGTCACTCCTTTAAGAAATGACTTGGTTATATCGCTTTTGCTAAAGTCGGTGAAGATGAGTTGCACATTGCTAAATTCGGTCTGATCGAGTTTTGAATTAACTAATGAAGTGCTGACAATGCTACCACCGGTAATTTTTACTTTAGTCATATTTAGGTTGTTCATATAGCTATCTTGTAGTTTAACCTTTGTTATATTGGTTTGGTCGAATTTGGAATTTTGTAATTTAACGTTGATAAATTCGGTAGCATTAATATTGCTGTTGCTGAAGTTTGCTCCCTCAATGGTTGTGTTTTTAAATGCTGTGTCATCAATTACTGCATTCATAAAATTAGCATGGCGGAGATTGGCTGAATCAAAACTGCAATCAGAAATGACTCCGTCACTAAAATTTATTTCGTGACCATAAGCTTGATCAAATATCACGCCATTAAATTTAGTATGTCGAGCGGATACTAGAGCCATGCTAGCATGGCTAAAATCCACTTCCGAAGCTATAGCATAATCCAAAACTGCTTGTTCGAGAAATGCGTTTCTGAAATTTGAGTTTGAGATGTCGCTACGGCTCAAATCAACTTTATACATATTAGCCCCACTGAAATTTATGCCCGATAAATTTAATCCTGAGAGATTGGTTCCAATGTCGCTACTAATGTTTATTGCGTAGTTACTCTCTCTCTTAGTTTTGATATAGCTAATGATCTCTTCGCGTGTTGGTTTGATTATGATACTTTTGTTTTTGGTTTGGTGATCCTGAACCCAGGAAATTATTTTATCTTTTGTTTTGGTAAAAAAACTACTGTCATCGCCATATACTTTGGGTGAAGCTGTGAATAAGACAACCAGAAAAATCAAAATAAATGATACTCTTTGGTAATTATTGAATATTATCATAGTTTGCACTCTCATGGTTTGTACTTATTTGAAAACTATTGGCTTAATAGTTTTGGCTAATAATTATTGTATCAAAATTTCTGCTATTTGTACTGCGTTTAATGCAGCTCCTTTTAATAGGTTATCGGATGTAATCCAAAAGTTGAATGCATTATTACAACTTTCGTCAAATCTCACCCTAGAAACATAAACAGCTGGTAGGCCGGCAATTTCTAGCGGAGTTGTATAGTTGGTGTCAGTTTGTTCGTCTAGTAAAACGAGGCCATGGTTCGAAAAAGATTCTAAAGCGGCTTTGATTTCTTCTAGGTTATAGTGATCATAGAACTCAACATTAACGCTGATACTATGGCCGACAAAAACTGGAACTCTAACGCAAGTTGCGGTTATGGCTATTTCTGTGCCCAAGATTTTGCATGTTTCGAAAGCGATTTTTTCTTCCTCGTCAGTATAGCCATTGTCAAGAAATTTTCCGACATGGGGTACCACATTGAACGCTATTGTTCTGGGGATTGCTTTAGCTGTTGTTGGTTTGGAGATGAATCTGGCATAGCTTTGTTGGTGTAACTCTTCCATCGCAATTTTGCCAGCCCCCGAAACCGATTGGTAGGTCGAAACTATAACTCTTCTAATTGCGCCTAAGTTTTGCAAAGGTTTTAGTGCTATTGTCAAAGGGATTACGATGCAATTTGGGTTAGCGATAATTCGATGTTTGATAGTTGCGCCGGCGAGGGTTGTGTTTTGAGCTGTCTCTTCTGTCGCATCCCTGTTTTTTAGATCTCGCTTTTTGAGATAGTCAGCTAAATGATCGATTTTTTCCTGATTCACTTCTGGTACAACTAGCGCAACTTTCTCGTCCATCCTCCAACATGAAGAATTATCTATCACAATAGCACCTGTTTTTGCAGCTATTGGAGCATAGATTTTCGACACTTCTTTGCCGGCGGAAAATAAAGCAAAGTCAACTCCAGCAAAGTCAAACTGCTCCAGATTTTGCACCGTTATATCCTCGTCGCCATAGCTCAATTTTTTTCCTTCGGAATTTTTTGATGCCAAAGCTACAATTTCGCTAAGCGGGAATTCGCGTTCAGCCAAAACCCGGAGCATCGCTCTGCCGACGTTACCGGTTGCACCGACAACCGCAACTTTATATTTTCTATTCATAAATTAACCTTGTAATAATATATAATCAACTTTTTAAGATATTTTGTAGTTCGTTCCAATCCCTTGTTCCCATTCCGCTTTCCTGTTGACTTACTGTTTCGCCAGCTATAAGTTTTTTGATTACTTTAATAGCGGGGTCAGACAGAGTGACGGCATTCAACTGATGGTTGCAAAAGGCCTCATAAGTATAAGGAACCCATTGTTCGATGATTGAGAGCAAAACCTCGGCATATGCTCTGATTTCAAACTGTGCGTGGGGATCTGCCCTTAATCTAACAAATCTCAGCAGATTATGTAAATCCACCTTCCAATACCATTGGGTATAATAGTTTAATGGGAGATTCATCCTCGCTAATTCTCGAGCCAACCCCTGTTTTTGCGGGTCCAAAACATCCCCCGTCTCTTCGTTGAGGTTGAGCATTTCCATGTAGTGCTGGTAGCATTTTTCTGAATCATTCCGCAATAAATCCAAGACCCGAGCAGCTTCCTCGCCTCGCAAAACCCGGTCTTGATCCCGGCATTGTTTGTTTGTTGCTGATTGGGCTGCTAGATGCTCTGGGTTTGGAATGTAGAACTCTTTATCTAAAATTGAATAGCGAGCAGAATATTCATTCACATTTGCTGTTCGGTGCCTAATCCATTGGCGAGCAATAAAAATCGGTAGTTTAATATGGAACTTAATTTCGCACATCTCAAAAGGAGTTGAGTGAAAGTGCTTCATCAAATAATTAATCAGCCCCTTGTCTTCGTTCGCTTTTTTTGTACCACGACCATAGGACACTCGAGCAGCTTGAACAACTGCTTCGTCGTTACCCATGTAGTCCACAACTCTGATGAATCCATGGTCCAGCACCTTGAACTCCTTTGCTAGCATTTGTTCGATTGCTGGAACTGTTGGTCGTAGTGTTGTTTGCTGTTGTTCTTGAGTTGCCTGATCTAAAGTTATATTTTGTTCTGTCATCTTTGTTCTTTTTAAAATAAAATATCGTAAATAAATTCATAAATAAGTTTTAGTGGTTATTAATGAATCATAATCAGCATTCGGAATTTTAATATAAATCTCCTTTGCTAAAAAACATCTTACAGATAAAAAATATCACCGGAAGTACTTTTAGAAAAAAAATATAAAAAAATTTTATTATATTATCTTTGTCTAGCAGTTCTGGCAATAATGGGCAGTTGCTTTGCTAGAGTCTTGGTTTACTTTATTGAAATCTAGGGTTATAATGCATTTTATTTAATTTATAATAAAAAATAATCAGTGATGCTAAAATCTAGTGCAATCGTTAGTCTTACTATATTAGTGTCACGAATTTTGGGATATGTTCGAGATGCTGCCATTGCTTTTTTAATGGGAACAACTATATATAATGATATTTTCGTTGCGGCTTTTAAACTTACCAACCTATTTCGATCTGTTTTTGCTGAAGGAGCTTTTAACAACGCCTTCACTCCTGTTTTTAGCCAGGTTATTGCCTCCCACGGGTCCCGTTATGCCAGAACCGTTGCGGCCCATCTCCAGGCGTTACTGCTGCTTGGACTTTTGTTGGTTATGGCGATTATGTTTTGGGTGATGCCATTAGTGATTAGGGTTACAACTCCAGGTTTTGCAACTAACCAAGAGTCTTTAGTGTCGGCGATCGAGATTGCAAGACTGACCTTTCCCTATCTGTTTTTTATTTCAGTTGCTGCTTTCTATGGCAGTATTTTAAATAGCATCAACAGTTTTGTGCCATATTCCTTTACTTCGGTTTTGATGAATGTCGCAACAATTTTGAGTATTCTGATCTGGCACGGTAAGTTTCAAACCCCGGCCCATGACTTAGGTTATGCCGTATTGCTCGCTGGGGTTGTGGAATTGCTTTGGATGTTATTTTGGGCTTGGCAAAAAAATTGGCTAATTCCTTTGCGTCGGCCCATTTTGGTTAACTATACTAAACGGATAGCAAAGCGTTTTATGCCTGCTTTGCTTGGTTCTAGCGTGATGCAGGTTAACGTTTGGATTGATATGGTATTAGCGTCGTTCATCCCTAGCGGCATGTCATATATATATTACGCTGATCGGGTTATGCAACTCCCGCTTGCATTGGTTGGGACTGCTCTTGGGATTGTGATGTTGCCAAATATTGCTAAGGTTTTTAAACATCGCGATAAGAAAAACTGTGGGATGGTGCAAAACGATGAAGCAATTAGTTTATATAACAACGGGGTTCAGCTTGCGATGGCTTTTAGCATTCCAGCAGCTTTTGGTTTGTTTTATTTGGCAGAAGATATTATGCAACTCCTCTTTATGCGGGGTGAATTTGGTTTTGAATCACTGCGTGGTACTAGTTCGGTTTTGGTCGCATTTGCTGTTGGCTTGCCAGCTTTTGCTTTGCTTAAAATCATTAATTCAGTTTTCTATGGTGCTGGAGACACTGCAACTCCAACTCGTATCGCTATCTATTCCTTAATCAGTAATTTTGTTCTTGGTGCTATTCTATTACAGTATTATATGCAAGTGGGTATCGCAATTGCTTCAGTAGTTTCAGCTTATCTAAATTGTTTCAGGGGTTTGCGGCGATTGGGTGATAAACACGGAATCAAGGTTGTTAAATCAACTTGGGTTGAGATTTTAAAATATTTGTTTGGATCTGTCATAATGGTTATTGCAATCAAATATATTTTGGTTGATGCTTTTGTCTTGCTTAGAATAGCTTTTGGTGCTGCGATTTATTTTGCGATTGTGTTTTTGCTTAGAAAGATAAGACAATAGCAAGCTTTATTTAAAGCTTTGAGAATAAAGCATATAACTTTATAATTATGCTATTGTATTATAATGGAACATGTATTATATCTATATCAGATAGATAATTAATTTTTTAATTTATAATGCTCCAAAAAAGATCTAATACTAATAGTAACCTAAATGCCGATCAGAATTCTTGTCAAGAATTTGATTCTAAATATCCTTTTATTCTATTGTTGGTTTCAGGTGATAATCAGTTGTTGACGCATGTATTAGAAGCAGTAAAACTAGAGAAAAATAAGCCATCCTTGGTTAGAGCTGAAAAATATGTCCGCAATGCATATTATTTTTCACAAATATCAAATATTGCTCTGTTTTCTTCCTTTTTAGTAGGTATAGGGATGATGGGTTTGATGCCAGTTAGTATCCCATCAGTACCAATTTTAGTTTCAGGAATTATAATTTTCACTTTTGGAAGTATAATCACAACTGTATTACGTGATAATGCTGAAAAAATATTAGGTTCTCTTAGCACAAAAGATGATACAAATTCTAAAAAAATAAAATAATTATCAAAATTATCAATATACTGTCTCAGTACATTGAGTCAAGCGACTATAGAGCTGGTTATTCCAGAATTAATATAATCTTAAGGAATAGTAAGTTGCTACTTCTTCCTTAAAGTCAAAATATATAGATAATGTCATATTACGCTATTGCATTATAACAAAACTTGTTATATAATATAGCTATATAGAAAATCTTTTGAGGGATAAAATGACTAATTTAACAACTAAAAGAAAAAGTGAAATTTCTACAATTCTTTCTCAGCAAAGCTCAATTAACATGGATTTATTTTCTAATAAATATCCATATCTTGCTTTTTTATTAGAGAATCACGATTTACTTAGAAATTCTAGAATGGAAAATGAAAATATCAATCCTGACATGGATAAAGCTGAAAAATATGCAAAAGGTGGGTATTTTGTTGCTTCGGGAGCAGTTGTTGCCGGTGTTGGATTGTTATTGGCTAGTACTGCTATGAATTTTATACCATTGTTACTTTTAAGCATTGCTGTAGCTGGTACTGGAATTATTGTTGCTAATCTATTACATAAAAAGGCAGAAAAGCTAGTCGATAATTGTCCACTGAGTATCGATTTGCTAACTAGAAAACAATCGGTTCGATCTTGCAGTTTCTAGCAATTAGTGGTGTCACTAATTAAGTTAGCTAGGATAGATGTTGTTCTCTATTTCTGTGAAACTTTAAACAGGCTGGTTATGTTTTGTAATCTTCCTCCCATCCTTTTCATAAAATAACAAAATATACATACAAGTAGCTTGATATTATGCTATTGTATTATAACAAAGCTTGTCGTATAATTCAGGTGTATTAATAACAAATTTTTAAGTATCAAAATGCAAATAAATAATCTTGATAACTCGCAACATTCTGTTCAGGACACTAAATTGGAGGTTTGCCCAAACGATTTAAGGAATTTTGATAATCAGTACCCTCATTTATCATTTTTACTATGTAAAGATCGAGCTTTATTGGAAAGAGCTGTGAAAATTCATAAAGGTGGTGATCTTCTGGATATGAGTCCTTATGATTTTTCTGAGCCAGAAAAATACGCTCAACTTGGTTATTTCATTGCTCTAGGATCAGCGATTGCAAGTCTAGGATTATTGACAGTAGAGATTGCGATTCATTCAATGCCACTGTTGCTTGTTGCTATGGCGGTAGTTGGGATTGGCGGATTAGTAGCTTGTGTATTGAATAAAAAAGCGGAAGATTTCATCAGAAATACTAAACCTCTTGTTTTGGTTGAATATAATTTAGAGAGTTGAGACAATAAAAACCTTAGTAGAATAGCTAAAACGTAATTGTCTAGACTCAAGGATGAGAATTCAGCTTCGTTTCCTATTTTATAAAAATTATTTATAAATAACCAAGCCACTAAATCCTGAACAGGCTGGTGATTTTATCGTAGTCATAAATCACATCGGTGATATTACCAGCCATCGCAACCGTTAGTTGTTGGTTCGTGAGGTTTTGCAGCAAACTTTTCGCTTCTTTTGCAATGTCTTTAGGCTCCAATTCGTCTATTTTTTGCAATATTTCGTCAAAAGTTATAACTCTGTCAAATACGGCATAGTTATTGACCATTTTTTCTGCTCTTTTGCTTGAACTCTCTTGGCTCATTAGAATTCCGGATCTGATTTGAGCTTTGGCGCGATTTAGTTCGCTTTCAGTAACATTTTCGGATATTCCCCTGATTTGTTCGCCACAAACTTTAATCAATTCGTTAATTTTGTCGGTACTGCTGCTTGCGAATATCCCAAATATCCCTGTATCATGGTAATTCGAGCAAAATGATGAAATGCCATAAGCTAAGCCGCGTTTTTCTCGAACTTCCTGGAAAAGACGAGAAGACATTCCGCCACCAGCTATAATCGCTAATATTTGTTGGGCATAGTAATTATCGTCGAAATATGATGAACCGTTGAAACATAATGCAACGTGGATTTGTTCGACGTCTTTTTTGCTGCGTCTGTCTCCGCCGATATATACAGCTTTAGGTTGCGTGATTCCGGAATCAAACGGTGATTTCTGGCAAAAATTAGATGAATTATGAGAATTCTTAGAATTAACAACAAAACGTTGGTTTAATTGTTCTTTTATTTGATTTATTTCGATATTTCCTGCAATACCGATGATTGTATTGCTTGGTATATAGTATTTTGCTGCATAATCGATTAGATTCTGTCTGGTTATTTGTTTGATCAAATCAACTCTCCCAGCGATTGGTAATCCAAAAACCTGATTTTGATATGCGGCTTCTTGCATTAGATCAAATACCAAATCTGAAGGATCGTCATTGCCTTCGACGATTTCATGGATAATAACATTGATTTCTTTTTGCAACTCCTCTTCGTCATAAACAGAGTGATTAGTTAGATCAGCGAGCATATCAATCGCAAGGCCGATATCTTCTTTTAAAACTTTTGCAGCATAAACAGTGCTGTCTCTTGAAGTATAGGCGTTCAAGTACCCTCCAATCATATCGAATTCTTCAGCGATTTCTGCAGCGTTCCGACGGCTTGTGCCTTTGAAGTTCATATGTTCAAGACAGTGGGATATTCCGTTGATATATCCAGTTTCGTCTCTGCTGCCGGCTTTGAACAGAACTCTAACACTAACACTTTCGATCTGGTTTATTTGGTCTAGTAATACTGTAATACCATTGTCTAATGTAAATTTTTCTGAATTCATTATGTTTTTTTAATTAACGTAATTATTATTTTTTTTGATCTATATTTTTTTATATTTTATAAATGAAGATACTAGCTACCCAAATTTAACGCTTTTAGATAGTTTTAGAACACCAGCAACATTAATAATCATTAGTAAGCCTCCGCAAACACTCATAAATAATATAGCTTTTTCTTGAGAAAAAAACGAGAAAAAACTAAATGCAGCAAAACTATACAATATATATAATTTGCTGCCATGTTTTTGGTATAGAAACCTCGCACATTTTTGGCCCACAACTAAATATCCAGCTAGAGTTGTAAATCCTGCGATAAAAAATAGTGATGCTATATAGATTGCAACATAATTCTCCGGGAGGTAGATAGCTAATGCTTTAGCAACATAATCTGTTGGTTGCAAATCTGCCCAGCTCCAAACTCCAGTTATCATTGTGATTATAACCGTCATCGTATATATTAAAGTATTGGACAGCATTCCAAAAACCGCCATCCGAGCTTGTTTTTCTGGATGGTGGGTTCGGGTTTCGCTCTGGACAATCGAGTCATATCCAATGCCGATATCACCGGCATATACTGCCCGAGCAACTCCATATCTAGCAGCCATTAGCATTGTGCTGCCACCAAAGCCTCCGATTGCGGCATGTCCGTTAAAAGCCGAGTGAATAATGTTGTAAAAGACGCTGGGGATCTGATCAAAATTTACTGCTATAATCCAGCAACCAATACATATATAACTAATCACAAATATTGGCATTAGGGTAATACATACAGTAGTAAAGCTTTTAATGCCAGTTATAGTTGTAAGCATCAATAGAAATAAAAGAGCTGCAATTGCTATAATTCGATCAATCTCAAAAGTACTGACTAATGTATCGGTAATCATAACAAATTGTGATACTTCAGCTCCATAAATACATAATAGAATACATATAAAAATAGGCATTAATTTACCTAGAAACGTTTTCCTGAATGCTGCTTGTAGGTAATACATCGGACCGCCGTCATAGCCGCCGCCATGGTGACTGTGGTGGACTCTATGCTTAATCCCGAGGTATATTTCGCAATATTTGACCAACATCCCTAAAAAAGACGCAACCCACATCCAAAACAATGCTCCAGGTCCCCCGATCGTAATCGCTGTCATAACCCAGACAAGGCTTCCAAGTCCGATCATTCCACCAATTGAAGCAAAATATAATTTGATCGGATGAACCCCTGGATGGTCACGATGAGATGATTTGATCAGATCGTGAATATTTTTCTTGCTTTTATAAAGAACTTGAAACTGATAGCCTTTGGATTTAAAGGTTAGGTAGATGCCAGTCAAGAGAATTGTAGCAAGCCCGATATACCAGATGAAAGTATCTAAAATTGAGAGTAAATAAAAAAAAGATTCCATAGTTTTTTAAACTTGAGCAAATATTCAATATGCATGATTTGTCAATTGCATAATTATTTTTTTATTTTAATTTTAATAATTAACTTGCAACTCATTCAAACATAATATATATAAGTGCTTGTAATAAACAACAAAAAATAACACAACGCTACATAGTTTGTTATCTATTTAGGTTAATATGATTCCTTCAAACCAAAGTGTATCACTCAGTAGATATAGTCAAGCTGTCAAGGCATATGGAGCGACAAATGCAAATATCCAAGCGTTGGGTGATTTGCGTCAACCTTTGGTTGTGCCAGCTGATTCTGTTGAAATTGGAATTAGTGGTGATACTACTGCGATAGCACAGAATAACGTAATAAAATCTGCTAGTTCTAGCGACGAAATTAAATCTAATGGTTATCATGGATTACTTAAACAACTAAATAATCGTAAAGCTCCAAAAGCTATACTCTATCAAGGAGATAGACTAGAACCAGCATCTGATCGCACCTCATTCCAAAATTTGCTGCGTGGTAAATTTAATTCAATTCGTCAAGAAGAAGCTATACTATCTGAAGCTAGCTCTAGTAATACTAGTACTATAGCAGTGATGCGTAGTATCAACACTTTGGAACAATCGGTCCAGGAATTTACAGCTGTGCGTGACAAATTAGTTAATGCATGGCATGAAGTCTTTAATCTAGCAATGTGATTAATTAATAACTAAAGCATTGTTCCAAAGTTTGTCGCTCAAAAGTGGTTTTAAAATAATTAATATGACACAATTATTTTTTCATACGGATTTGATAAATACAAACAGAGATTAAGGTGAAAATACTACTTAGGAGTAAAGCTAAGATTGTTCTATACTTAACAGCCAGTTCAGTTTTTGTATTGATTAGCATAATAGCATCAAACATAACAAAAACTAAAAACCCTAATAAAATCCCCAAAGCTCCTCCATATGCTTGAATTTTATTGGTATATCGCTGAGTATAGCTACGAGTATATATATAACCAATTATCAGCATCAAGGTCCACAATATGGGTAAGCTGAGCTGTTTATAATAGTACAATTCATAGCTGAAGGCACTAAGACCAAAATTACGTGTAAATTTGATTACACTAGGTAATTCCCAGAACTGAATTGCTTCAGGAACGATTAAGCTATCGACGATGCTGTCAAATTTTATATTTGAATTTATTATGATTTGATTTTCAGAGATGACTCGATGAGAGCGAATCACGGTTGCATCAGTAATTGTTAAGTTGTGATTTCCTATTTTGAGAGATGGAGCGATTATTATATCATCAAAGTTCCACTGATTATTAATGTTAAAGATTTTGACATCAGTTAAAGTGCGGTTTACTGGGTTGATTTTGCTTGCGTTTATGATAAATTTGCGACCATCATTTCCTTGTGCTTTGATCCATAAACCATTTTTACCAATGTTGACTAGAGTTTGTGTATGGCGTACATTCCTTTTATGTTGGTAGGAAGATGCTAGATCAGTGAAAATTGCACTTAATGGCATCAGAATCATGAAATGAACTATAATAAGCCCAATAAGGCCGACAATGCTTGGGGCTATAATCTGCAAGTCTGAAAAGCCTAGGGATTTTAAGGCAATAATTGTATTCTGTTTTGCTAATTGTTTATAGGTAATTGTTGATGCTAGAATTATAATAATTGGACTGATGCGTTGGACTATGCTATAATTCTGGTATATAGAAAGTTTTAGTATAGAAAATACTGTGAGACTGCTATAGTGTTCTTTGCTTGAAAGCCTGATCCATTCGATCATATCAAAAATATAAACCAAAAGAGATATGATTGCAGTAATGATAGCAACATTAAGGCAAAAAGATTTGCATATAAAAACAGTAACGGTTGGGGATAAGATTTTTTTACTTTGCATTATTTATTTCTGATTTGAAGAATCTATAGAGCTAACCATAAAATCAATACTTTGATCTGATATGCTAAGTTTAACGCTCTTATATTCAGCTATTTTAGTGCCAATTAGAGATTTTTTTAAAACAACTATATCACTGTCATTTAGTGATTGGCTGAGAGCTTCAATCCAATCTTGGTTTTTGGCTTGCATTTTTAATTCTCTCATCACTATTCCAGAAGGTAGTCCAATTGTAAGTGATATTACACTATTGTTTTTTACTGCGGAAGTAGATAATGAGATTATTTTATCATTTTCTGATTGTGATACTATCAAGTCAGGGGAATTAGAAGAATCACTTGATTTTAACCTAGCATTGGTTTTTGCGGCAGCATCAGCTTTTTCTGCTGCGATAGTTTCTAGGTGAATCTTTCTTTCTTTATCAATTTCATCATGAAAAAAATAATATAAACACTTTTCAAATAGATTATATTGAGAAGGATTTTTAGCTCGATCTATTGAA
>CALKVD010000174.1 GCA_937996615.1 uncultured Rickettsiales bacterium
TTCTGTTAAAGATGGTAAATCTGTTATGAATTTCAAAGTAAGTCAGTTTCCTAAAGAAACACAAATAGGATGTAAATGCTATTTGTGTTATAAAGGAAATATTGTTGGATATATGATTATTGTTGGTACTAATCTTGCCGTTGCTGATAATTCTGGGGCAAAAAAAATTAGATGTGTTAAAGTTCTTGGCGGCTCGATGAGGCAATCTGCTAGCGTTGGGGATCAAATCGTTGTTTCTATAAGAGAGGCGATTCCGACTAGTAAAGTCAAGGAAGGCGACGTGTATCGTGCTGTTATTGTTCGTACTCGTAAAGAAATACGCAGAGCTGATGGGAGTTATATACGTTTTGATACTAACGCTGCGGTTTTGATCAATAAAAGCGGAGAACCTATAGGAACTCGTCTTTTTGGTCCAATACCTAGAGAATTACGCACTAATTATGGAAAATTAATGTCATTAGCTTTAGAGGTTCAATAAAATTATGGCAGCAAAAATAAGAAAAAATGATGTAGTTATGGTTATTGCTGGTGGCCAAAAAGGGCGCGTCGGTAAGGTGATCGAAGTATGTCCGGAATTGAAAGCCGTCAAGGTCGAAGGGGTTAATATGAAAAAAAAGAAAGCTCGTCCTACAGCTGAAAACCCATCTCCCGAAAGAATTGCAACTGAATTCTTTATTGATATTTCCAATGTTTCACTGCTTGATCCCAAAGCAAATATTCCAACTAGAATTGGTTTCAAATTTGTTGACGGCCAAAAAGTGAGATATTCTAAGAAATCTGGAGAATTAATCGAAAAAAGTTAATGAATAAAAGATAAGAAATAAAAATGTCTGTGATATCAGCTTGTAAAAAGATGTTTTAAAAAATTAGTTGAATTAAGATAAAAAAAGCGAAATATCATATAAAAAATAAAAAAGCAAAATAAAAATTGCCAAAGTAAGTTAATAATTGCATATGGATCGAAATTATACGCCAAAATTAAAAGAACTCTATGAAACAAAGGGTAAAGAAATATTGCTCAAGGAACTAGGTTTGAAAAATAAAATGATGCTGCCAAAGCTACTCAAAGTCGTAGTTACTATGGGAGACAGGAATGTCGTTGCTGACCCTAAACTCATTGAAACCATGTATAACGACCTCTACCTGATTGCTGGTCAAAAACCTGTTGTTACAAAAGCAAAAAAAGCTATAGCTGGTTTTAAGCTAAAACAAGGTATGCCATTGGCTTGTAAAGTAACTTTACGCAAAAAGATGATGTATGACTTTGTATATAGACTAGTCAACGTTGCTTTGCCTCGGGTTAGAGATTTTAGAGGGTTCAATTCCTCACAATTTGATGGCAAAGGCGGATTTGCTTTCGGAATAAAAGAGCATGTGGTGTTTCCTGAAATCAACTATGATCATGTTGATAAGATACGTGGAATGAACATTGTAGTGTTGACCAGTGGAAAAACACCAAGGGATGCAAAAGTATTGTTGGAGTTTTTTGGCTTTCCATTTGAGAATTAATTTTATATAATAAGCATCTATTAACCAAATTATGGTAATTAAAAAAGATGCGTAGAGATGTTTTTGGTAAGAATTGTTTAAAATTACTTAATTTGAATTTTTTAATATTGGTTATATAATGGCAAAAAAAAGCAGCATAATGAAAAATGAAAGACGTAAAACAAAGGCATTAGCCAGCGTTGTACTACGTAATGAATTACGCAAAACAAAGAGAGATGTAAACTTATCCATGGAGCAGCGTTTCGATGCTGCTTTCAAGCTTGCCTCTATGTCGCGTGATACTAGCATGACAAGGGTTAGAAATCGCTGTGTTTTGACTGGCAGATCTCGTGGTTATTATAGGTTTTTCGGTGTTTCTCGGATTTTACTTCGTGAAATGATCAGCTCTGGCTTGATTCCCGGAGCACGCAAAGCAAGTTGGTAATGGGAATTCAGCGGAAATTGTGAACCCATATATTATTTAAATTTATACAATCAAAACAAATTTATCTTTTTTATATTTTTCTCTTTTTATGTCAATGAACTATTTGGTGGCCGATTCAGTAGCCAGAATTAGAAATGCTTATGCAGCTAGACATGCATTTGTTGTTGTTTGCTATTCAAAATTGGTAGTAGCAATTCTTGGAGTTTTGAAAAGCGAAGGTTATATAGAAGATTTCGAAGAAATTGATGTGCGTTCTGGTGTTAAATCTATCCATGTTGCATTAAAGTATCGCCGCGGCAAATCGGTTATAAACAAAATAGATATTATATCAAAACCTGGTTGTCGCTACCGTTCAGCGATCAAATCTCTACCAAAGGTTGCAAGTGGTCTTGGTATCTTTGTATTGTCTACTTCTAAAGGGGTAATATCGGATAGCGCTGCTCGTAGAATGAATGTTGGGGGTGAAGTTTTGGTTTCTGTTGCTTAGCCACCAAAAGATTAACTATATATCTCTATTTTAATAAATTTTGAGATAAATAGTTCAGAATTTGTAACGCTATATTCTTTTTACTGTCTTTATCTATATAAAGTAGTTTTTCGACGACTTTTTCGTCTTTATATGCATTATGTAAAATCACCACTTCGCTGTTATCACCAAACGCATTTTGCGCTATAATTTCTGTGTCAGAATCAGGATTCATTTCATTATTGGCGACACTATTAGCAACAATCATATCGAGCTTTTTATGATACAATTTTTGACGTGCATTTTCTAATATATTTTCTGTTTCAGCTGCAAAGCCAACGCAAAATATGCCAGGAAATCTAGTCTTGATTGAACTAACAATATCAGGATTTTGTATTAATTCTAATGATTTTAATTCATTTGTTTGTTTTTTTATTTTATGATTATGCTGATATTTAACT
>CALKVD010000175.1 GCA_937996615.1 uncultured Rickettsiales bacterium
AGGTGCCATTGGTACGAAATCAAAAGCCATAAACAAAAAATTAATATTTTATTTCGCTCCCACCTCTTGATTTATTTTGTTTTAGCACTATGTAGTAGCTATCAATGATTCAAAAATCTAAATAAAATCAACTTAACAAATAATACTTAAAACAAAGAAAATTATATATGACCGCAAAAACACATTCTTTCAACGCCGAAGTAGGCAAGGTACTACAATTAGTGATTCATTCAATCTACACTAATCGTGATATATTTTTACGCGAACTAATTTCAAACGCATCCGATGCTTGCGACAAACAACGGCACCAACAACTAATCAATAATTCTAGCGCCAAAACTGAAGATCTCGAAATCACAATAAAACTTGCCCCAGAATCAGCAACGTTAACGATCAGCGATAATGGGATTGGAATGAACGAAAAAGAGCTGATTGAAAATCTTGGAGTGATCGCTAGTTCTGGCACCAAAAGATTTATTGAACAAATCGAAAATGCAGCCAATCTACAACAAATAGGACAATTTGGAGTTGGTTTTTATTCTGCTTTTATGGTAGCAGACAAAGTTCTGGTTTATTCAACTGCAGAGGGTGAAAAGACATATTTATGGCAATCAGACGGCAAGGATAGTTTTTCGATTGAAGAGTCCAATGAAAAACTGCCGCGAGGGACAAAGATTGTTTTAAACCTTAAACCCACTGAAATAGAATATTGCGACAAACATCGGGTTAGTTATATTATTTCAACCTATTCGGATCACATAGCTTTTCCAATTCATCTAGTTGACGAACAAGGTAACGAGGAAATTATAAACCAAGGAACAGCGTTATGGTTACGACCAAAAGGCGAGATAACTCACCATGAATATAATGAATTTTATCGCCACATCGCACATATTCCGGAAGACCCTTGGATCACAATCCATAACAAAGTCGAAGGTAATATTGAATACAATAGCTTGCTATTCGTTCCTAAGAACAAACCATTCGATTTGTTCCACCCAGATCGAAAAGGAAGACTAAAGCTATATGTAAAACGAGTTTTTATTGCTGACGAAGCTTTGCAATTATTACCATCATACCTGCGTTTTATTAGGGGGGTAGTGGATTGTCAAGATTTGCCTCTGAACGTCAGTCGCGAAACACTTCAACATAATAGTATTGCCCAAAAAATCACCAAATCGTTAGCTAAACGGATATTAACCGAAGTAAAGAAAAAAGCAGAAGAGAATTTTGAAGAATTTTGTGAGTTTTGGAACAATTTTGGCGAAGTTTTAAAGGAAGGCTTGTGCGAATCGATGTCTGAAGATAAAGAATTGCTTCTCGATATATGCCACTTTTATTCCACCAAATCAGACGCCAAAATTACAAATTTCGATCAATATATTTCTAGAATGCTGGATAAACAAGAGGAAATATTCTTTTTGTGTGGCGATAATCTAGAAAATATGCGTTGCAATCCCCAATTAGAAGGATTTACCAAACGAGGAATCGAAGTTCTTTTGTTTAAGGATCAAGTTGATGAGTTTTGGATTCATGTTATCCACCAATACAAAAACAAGCCCCTAAGATCGATAACCCAAGGTGAAATCGATCTTGATAAGATTATGCACCTGCCAACAGATAGAAACCAAGATTCGAAAAACCAAACTCCAACAACAGAGGATACTAAAAACACCCAAAGTAATTATGCAGAACTAGTCGACTACTGTACTAAAATTTTAGGTAATCGAATCAAAGAAGTGCGGATATCACAAAAACTGATCAACAGCCCTGCTTGCCTTACAATTCCAGAAGGGGCGATGAGCTCTAGAATGGAAAAACTCTTGATCGAACAACGCCAGCTGTATAATCGTGCTGCGAAGATTTTTGAGATCAATCCAGACCATCAATTATTAAAAATGATCAATAGTAGCATTGATACTGAAACAAGGCAAGATTTGGTTGAAATCATTTTTGGTCAGGCTTGTTTACTCGAAGGGGAGCCAATTGCTAGGCCACATGATTTAGCTAATAGGATTAATCGACTATTAACTAAGTCTTGTTAGTCTTGAGCTGGAACGAGATTTATCATAGCAACGACACAAAACCCGAACAAAAAGTTCTAAATAAATATAAATATATTTTATATAGTACTTGACTGATGACTTGTTATATGGTAGATCTCATAGCACCCCAATCTTTGGGTGTTCACAAAGATTAAAATCCCCATATTTTTCATCAATTTACTTAAGTAATTATATTAATACATGACGAGAACAAATAATGAAAGTTCTGCGGAGCAGAATGCAATAGAAGATTTCCAAACCCCAGATTCTGTTCCAGTATCAAATCCAGAACCTACAAATGATATAGCTAGCGCACCTCAAAACAATGGGGGAGGGCAGTTTAATAGTAAAAGAACTATGCTAAAAAGAAAATTTACAAAAAAAAGCAATTCTGAAAGCGAAGCTGGATCCAAATCAATCAGTGAACCAGATGATTTTGCCCAAGCAAATCCTAGAGAAAACAATTCAAACCAGGAAGAGCAAAAAAATAGAAACGATAAAAACACCAAAGAGCTTGGCAATCATAATTCACAAAATAATCATAATAATGGTCACTACAATCGTTCAAAGAAAATTGATAAAAAGAACAAGCGCCATCAAGACCGCAATGAAAATAAATCAATTTATCAAGAAGATAGAAAATATGATGATAAGAGTGATAACAGCGATTTAGGAAACAACCAAAATGATAGCCAGGCAGAGCAAAATATTAAAAAAGAAACCTATTACGTTTATAATTTGCGACGTACCGGTGCAGAGCAATTGATGCAATTAGCGGCAACGCTTAATATTAACAGCCCGGAAAATTTACATAAAAATGACTTAGTGTTTGAGATTCTACAAAGATTAACGGCGCAGGGTCATATTATCGTTGGTCGTGGGGTTCTCGAAGTATTGCAGGACGGCTATGGTTTTCTGCGGTCAGCTGAAGCAAACTATACCGCTGGTCCAGACGATGTCTATATCGCCCCCCATCAAATCAGACAAAACGGACTGAGAACTGGTGACACTATCGAAGGTATATTGCGTCCTCCTAAAAAGGGTGAGAGATATTTTGCGCTTCATTCGATTAATACTGTCAATGATCTGGATCCGCAAAAAAACAAAATAAGAACCCACTTTGACGATCTCACACCGATTTTTCCAAACAAGCAAATATGTCTTGAAGGCGGCTCAAGCAAAAGTAATATTAGCTCTAGAATAATCGATATTACAGCGCCTTTAGGTCGCGGGCAAAGAGCTCTTGTTGTTGCGCCGCCACGAACTGGAAAAACGATCCTAATGCAAAACATCGCTGACTCAATTGCGACAAATTATCCTGATATTAGCATAATCGTTTTGCTAATTGGCGAACGTCCAGAAGAAGTGACGGACATGATTCGCTCGGTCAAGGGAGAAGTTGTTAGCTCAACTTTCGACGAACCATCGCAGCGACATGTGCAATTAGCTGAAATGGTGATCGAGAAAGCCAAGCGGATGGTTGAAACAAAACGTGATGTTGTTATATTACTCGATTCGATCACTAGGTTAGCACGAGCATATAACGACATAGCACCATCATCAGGCAAGGTTCTAAGCGGTGGAGTTGACTCCAACGCTCTCCAGAGACCAAAGCGCGTTTTTGGCGCTGCACGGAATATTGAAGAAGGTGGATCGTTAACCATTATCGCAACAGCATTGATCGAATCAGGATCTCGTATGGACGAGGTGATTTTCGAAGAATTTAAAGGTACTGGAAACTCAGAAATTGTTTTGGATCGCCGTATTGCTGATAAAAGAACTTTCCCAGCGATCGATATAACCAAATCAGGAACTCGCAAAGAAGATTTACTAATCGACAAAAGTACTTTATCTAAAATCTGGATTTTGAGACGAATAACCAATCCAATTGGTGCTACCGAGGCTGTAGAATTCTTTATCGATAAGTTGAAGCATACTAAAACTAACGCTGAGTTTTTTGCCCAGATGGACACCTATAATAGCACAGTAAGTAATATCAAAAAATCTAGCAGCAACTTTTAAATTCTAGATCTGGTGATATGAATTTGGTGATATATCTATCTAGCTAAAATAGAGAATTTTTAGACGAGATAGTAGCAAATTTTGCGATTAATATATATGCTAGGATTGCTGATTAAGTATATGTTGAAAAAACTATGGATAAAAGAAAAAAACATTTAGCATATCTATCACCTTTTGTTTTAGTTTGCATTGGCGGAGGAGTCGTTGCGCTGATTGGTGACCTGTGGTGGTTTATTTTTGACGCAATGATCAGAACTCGCGATTTTTTTCAACATGAAGAAGCATATAGTTTTGTGGTTGGGGCATTTGTTTTAGCTATTTTTTTGACGTTTTTTGGGGTTTATAGGTATTTAAATTCAAGAATAGCTATCTATGATGCAGAATTATTGGCCGATAAAAAAAAGAAGCGCCATAAAAAAACTAAACCAAGCAAAACTAACAAAATTATGATCGATTAATCGCTATTTTCATAAGATAATTTTTATACCAAATGCGCAGTTTCAAACTAAAAATTTCGGTGATAGTATTAATATTTAGCGTGGTATTTTTTGGGATATTAGCTTATAAATCTTGGGTTAATATATTAAAAACCAATAAAATAGAAGAAATAAAAATTTTATCTAGTTCAAAATGCGAAATTATAAAACAATCAGATAAAAGCACGGGTGCAATTATCGCAAACCAGGACAAGCTGATTTATAATCACGCAAAAGGTGAAGAAGAAAAAGATAATCCTAAAGATGATGAAACTAGTAAAAAGAAAAATAGTAGTAGCAAATATCTTAATAGCCAATACGCTAAAAATGGCGAATATCAAGCGATTATGAAAATAATAGAAGAAAGAAAAGAATTTTTAGAACATAAAAATCAAAATAATCAGGATAACAAAGAAATTAACAAAAATAAGCAAGAAACGGCAGATTCAAGCAGCAAATTGCTAAATAATTTCAATACAATCACTCAAAGCAACTCCAACACACAACAACTAAACACAAACAAGATCCAAAACAAATTAGAACATGCACCTTTAACAGATAATCAAAACAATAATGATAACGAAAACAACAAAACAGATCAAATCGGAATTTTTGATAACATCAACCAAGAAATCGAAGAATAAATTTAATAATAAGTGCTATTTTAAAATTAATTTAATATAAACCCCGATGACCCACCAAAACCATAATTGCTACTATATGTATGGCAAACATGCAATCACCGCAGCTCTGAGCAACAAAGCAAGAAAATATGACGAAATTCATTGCGTCGATAATGCGCTAGAATATCTCCAAAAACTCAATATTCCCCTACCAAAAAATGTTATCCTATATGACAATCTTCAGAGCCTGATTCAAAAATTAAAAATACCTAATGACAGCGTTCATCAGGGTTTGGTTTTAACTGTTCAGCGATTGACACAACCAACTTTTGACGAGTTTATAGAGCTACATGAAAACGAAACAGCACAAAACAACAAAGGATCGATTTTAGTTTTACTAGATAAAATTTCCGACCCCCATAATATTGGCGCAATTATTCGAACATCAGCAGCATTCAATGCCTCTGCCGTCATTACAACAGAACATGGCACCCCAAATGAAAATGGGGTTATCGCGAAAGCTGCTTGTGGCGGCTTAGAACACCTTCCCTTGATTAAAGTAGTCAATCTAAGCAGGACAATTTCTGAATTACAGCAACTTGGTTATTATGTCATAGGACTGAGCTCAGAGGGAAATCTTCAAGATATAGAACAATTAGTTAAACAAAAAATATTAACCGGGGACGAATCTAAAATCGCAATTGTACTTGGTAGCGAAGATCTTGGTTTGCGAAGGTTAGTCGCAGAAAAATGTGATGTTTTAGCAAAAATAGCTATGGCAGATAAAATGGAAAGTTTAAATGTTTCGAATGCTTGCGCTATTGCGTTATATCAGTGTTATAGAGTAATATTGCAACAATAAAAATATAACCATAAAGTTTTGTTGAATTTATATAAACCTTGAAAAAATTAAATGTTCTGTGTATCTTAAATTTCTGAAATTCTTAATAACAAATTGTAAATTAAAAAATTTTAAACCAAGTCACGCATGATAAAAAAAATCTTAATTGCTAATCGCGGTGAAATCGCTTGCCGAATTGCTAGAACAGCTAAAAGCATGGGTATTGCAACCGTTGCCATATATTCTGAAGCGGATGTTAACTCGCTCCATATTAAAGCTGCTGACGAAGCTGTTTTTGTTGGGCCAGCCGCCGCGCCATTAAGCTATTTGAACGTTAAGCGAATACTAGAAGCAATAAAAATGACCGGAGCTGACGCAGTTCATCCAGGCTATGGATTTTTATCGGAAAATGCGGCGTTTGCAGAAATGCTAGCTAAAAACGGAATCACCTTTATCGGACCTTCAGCCGAAGCAATTAAAAAAATGGGTGATAAAATTGAAGCAAAAAAAATTGCCCAAAGCGCTGGAGTTAATATTGTGCCAGGATATTCAAAAACAATACGCAGCCCAGAAGAAAATATAAAAATTGTGGATATCGAGTAACAGATATTCAATATGTAAAAAGGCTGTGATTAAATCACAGTCTTTTTTACATAAAAAGAAGCTGACTGAAATTAATCTGTCAGCTTCTTTTATTAAAGGGGTATATGAAAAAATTAATTGCTCTCGTTAACTATGGTATAATTATAAAACTATTTTCTTTATTTTTCCTTTTTAT